>CAMTZV010000114.1 GCA_947086625.1 uncultured bacterium
TCGACACGCCGGACGTTCAAACGCCAACCGTGGACTCGCCGGCCTACCGCCCGCAGGAGAACGCCGGTAACCGCGGGGACAGCAGCCTGGGCGATCTGGAGGACGCCGAGCTGGATCTGTTCTACGGGGATTCCCTGATCGACCAGTAAAGCTTATGCCCCCTTCGGGAGCTCAAACCAGAACTCCACGCCCTGCTCCATATTTTTCATGCCGCAGACACCGCCGTGCATCCACACCGCCGTGCGGGCGATGGACAGCCCCAGCCCCGCGTGAGGCATGGACGAATCCATGGTCGTTTCCCGCTCCTTCCGGTAATAGCCGTCCCAGAGGCGCTCCTGCTCCTTCTTCGGGATCTGGCTGCCCTCGTTGTACACCGCCGCACGCACAACGTCCCGTTTCTTCTTTAACGTCATGCGCACGCTTCCCTCCATCGGCGTGTGCTCCAGGGCATTCATCATAAAATTGTTCAGCGCCTGCTCGATGTACTCTCTGTCGCCGCGCACCGTACAGCCGTCGTCGAAAAACGTCTCGAGGCGCACCTTCTTCTTGCTGATGATCCCCTCGTATTTCATCGCCACATACTCCATGATCTCCCGCATATCCAGTGTGTTTTGCAGCATATGCTCCATCTGGTGCTCCACCACCGAGACGTCGAGCATATTCCCGACCATGCCCGAGATGCGCTCGACCTCCTCCCTCACCGAGTCGATGTAGGGCTTCTGCTGCCCCGGCTCCGTCACATACTCGAGCATTTCCACCTGGCTGGAGATGACCGCCAGCGGCGTTTTCAGCTCGTGCGTCATGCGCGCCGCAAAGTCCTTCTGCAGCCGCTCCACGCGCGCGCTGCGCAGCTTCTGCTGCATCTGCGCATCCTTCGAGAGGGAGGCCTCCCGCTCATACTGTGCGCCGAGCCTTCTCCAGCAGAGCAAAAAGAGCGCGCCGCAGACGAGCAGCCACACGACCGCCAGAAGCACCAGAAACGGCGTCACGATCCGGTTGTAGTCGCTGACGTTGATGCCGCGCTCCTTGATGTAGACGTAATACCGCGCGCTCCCCTGCCGCACAATGCCGCGCAGGCGCGCCAGCCGCAGCATATTGTCCTGCTGGAAAAAGATTTTCGGCTCCTCGCTGTACATCTCCTTCCAGTTGTCCGTTGACTTTCTCTGCTCCCACTCGCCGGACGTGCGGGACATGTAGATCTGCTCGTGCGTCTCATCGGAGACGAAAAACAGAAGGCTTTTGCTCTCATACTCTGTGAACACCTCGCAGGCGTCCTCGTCGAGATCCGAAAAATCCAGCTCCTCCACATCGCGGTACGCCTGCATCAGCACCTTATTTTTTTCGTTTCGGTAAAAGCGGGGCGCCAGCGTCTCAAAGGAGACGATCAGAAGACACCCGAAGAGCGCCAGCAGCGCCCACCCCGCAAGCAGCAGCTTCCGGTTTATATTCTCATTGCTCACCATGTTCTCCCTCAAAGCAGTACCCGACGCCGTAAACGGTACGGATATAGGCCGGATGACCGATCTTTTTGCGCAGCTGCTTGACCATCGTATCGATCGTGCGGGTATCCCCGTCGTAGTCAAAGCCCCAGATCTGGTCTAAAATCTGCTCCCGCGTGAGCACGCGCCCCTCGTTCCTGCAAAAAAACTCCAACAGCTCGTACTCCTTTGGCGTGGCGTCGACGCGCTTCCCGTCCACCAGGACGCGCTTCCCGTCCAGCTCCAGCGTCAGAGCCCCACAGCTTAGCGTCTCCGTATCCGGCTCCCCCGCCGCGCGCTTTAACACCGCCTCGATGTGCGCCTTCACCACGGCCAGCGAATAGGGCTTTGTGATGTAGTCGTCCGCGCCGTGGGCAAAGCCCTGAATCTGATCCTCCACCGTCTCCTTTGCGCTCAGGACGATGACCGGCACGTTCGAGCGCAGGCGGATATCCTTTAAGACCTCAAGCCCGCCCGCAAAGGGCAGCATGAGGTCGAGCAGCACGAGGTCGATCTCCTCCTCATGCTGTCTGAAGCAGCGCAGACCCACAAGCCCGTCCCCGGCCGCGAATGTCCCGTAGCCGTTCAGCCGCAGAAAATCGCACATCGTCTGCAGCAATTTTTTTTCATCCTCGATGACTAATATCGTATACATCAGTTTTTCGTTATCCTCGATACGACCGCGCGCAACGGGTGATGCAGCTTGTCCCGCGTCGCGTAAAGCTCCCCGCGCACATTGTTTGTCTCCTGCCTGTGCTCCGCAACCTGATCCTGCAGCTTTTCCACCTGCTTTTGCAGCTTTTGGGCCTGCCGCTCCAGCCGGACGATCTCACCCTCGGACTTTGCCGCTCTCCTTTGCAGCTCCCGGATCTGCTCACCGGAAGCCGCCTGCTCCCTGCGCAGATATTTGATGCCGATCGCCGCAAACCGCAGGACGTCCTCGATCATGTACGGGTTGTTCCGGTCGTACTTTGGAATGTCCGGAACCGTATTGTCAAAGAGCGGCATCCCGTCGTCAAAATATGTCTGTGCAACCTGCATGTTGCTCTGCTCGTACTTTCTTAAAAATTCCTCCGCCTCCTGTTTGGAAAACACCTCCGAAACGACCTGCGTCTTTGAAATCTCGCTGTCATCGTAGAGGATATTGCGTATGAGCCGATCGTCGTCCCGGTCAAAATCCCCGATCTCATTGATGATGCGCTTCATCTCCGCCGTGTTCCCCAGCAGGCTCTTGTTCGCCTCCTGCTGCGTAACCCCGTATTCGTCCGTGTATTCCAGCCCGAGCCGCCAGAGAAAATCCGCAAAAAGGCTGCCGCCGTAAAAGCTGCCGCTGTCGTATTTGCACACGATCATGCGCTCCCTGCCAAGCACCTGGCGGATGCTCTCGAGCTTTTTGAAATAGTCGAGCTGCCGCGTTTTCGGGATATGCGACACATACTCCTCCCACGTCTCCCGGTTCGAGTACGAGGTGCGCTGCTTGAGCTTCTGCTTGTACACCGACGCGATGTACTGATCCTGTCTGCGCAGATAGACGATGATCTTCACCTCAAAGCCGTACCTTTCCGCATCTGCCTTCAGCTCCTCCCAGAGCGCGGCCCGGCGCTTATACGTCGCCACCCAGATGCCCTCGTCGGAGAGGATGACATTGTCGTAACGCTCAAAGAGACGCACGACCTCGTCCATGCCCGCGCGGTACATCATCGCGTCCAGCTCATCGTGCTGCATCGAATTGTTGATCCATGTATCGTTCACAAGAAAATGCCCGTTGCGCGTCTCGTTTACCGTCGCGACATCGGCATAGGCGTCGCGCATACTCGGGTAGCAAAAGCCCTTTTTCTCAAGCACCTGCCGGTTTTCCCACAGAAAATACTGCAGCGCCGTCGTTCCGGTCTTTGCCATGCCGATGTGTACATATAATGTCCTGTTTCCCATCTGTTCCCTCACTTTTTCCAACATGTCTCTATGATACGGTCCGCGATCGCCTCCGCGTCCGCGCCCGTCGTATCCACGGTAATATCCGGGTGCTTCGGCGCCTCATACGGGCTGTTAATCCCCGTAAAATCGGCGATTTTTCCCTCTCTGGCCTTTTTGTACAGGCCCTTGACGTCCCTGCGCTCGCACTCTGCCAGCGGTGTGCTCACGTAAACCTCAAAAAACGCGTCCCCGATGATCTGCTTTGCCCGCGCGCGGTCGCTGTGGTAGGGCGAGATAAACGAGACGAGGACGATCAGTCCCGCGTCGTTTAAAAGCTTCGCCACCTCCGCGATGCGCCGGATATTCTCGGCGCGGTCCTTTTCCGAAAAGCCCAGATCCTGATTGAGCCCGATGCGGATGTTGTCGCCGTCCAAAAGCATCGTGTGCCGCCCCGCAGCCGCGAGCTTTTTCTCCACGATATTTGCGACGACGGATTTGCCCGCACCGGAAAGCCCGGTGAACCAGAGCGTCTTCGGCTCCTGCGAAAGCGCCTTCGCCCGTATCTCGCGCGTGATCTCAAGCTCCTGCCACACGACGTTCTCCGACCGGTGCATCGGGTGCGTGATCACGCCGCAGGCAACCGTCCGGTTTGTGATGCGGTCGATGAGCACAAAGCGTCCCATGCGCGGGTAGCGCTCGAACGAGTCGAGCATGATCGTCTTTTGCAGATGGATCATACAGCCCGCGATCTCGTTTTTCCCGAGACGCTCTGCCTGCACATGCTCGCCGGTGTGGATGTCGACCCGGTAGGAGATCTCGTCGATGACCGCGATCGCGAGTTCGGTCGCGAGCTGCAGGTCGTACTCCCTGCCCACGTCCATCGGCTCGTCGTCCATCCACAGAAGCTGCGCCGTAAACAGGTTGCTCCTGCTGCAAAACTCCCCGTCCGCGAGGATACAGCCGCGGGAGACGTCCACCTCCCGGTCTAACACGATCGTGGCCGCCATGCCCTCGGAGAGCTCCTGCACCTCTTTATCCAGCCATAAAAGCTGCTTTACGCCCGCCGTCTCGCCGCTTGGCAGCACGGTGACGGTATCGCCGAGGCACACCGTGCCCGACGCCACCTGCCCCTGAAAGCCGCGGAACGAGTAGTCCGGGCGGCACACCCGCTGCACCGGCATGTAGAAATGGCGTCCCGTCTGCTCCTTCACGTCAACCTGCTCCAGATAGGAGAGCAGCGTCGGCCCCTCGTACCAGTCCATCCGCTCCGACGAAAACGTCACGTTATCACCCTCGGTCGCACTCACTGGAATGACCGCAACCCCTGCGGTGTAAAACTCGCCGAGCAGCTCGTCGATCTCCATGCAGATATAATCATAAACCCGCTTCCGGTAGCCGACCAGATCCATTTTGTTGACGGCAAACACGAAATCCGTGATGCCCATAAGCGAACAGATGCGCACGTGCCGCCTCGTCTGCGTGAGGACGCCCTTCGTGGCGTCGATTAAAATGACCGCGAGCTGCGCAAACGACGCGCCCACCGCCATATTGCGGGTATACTCCTCGTGCCCCGGCGTGTCCGCCACGATAAAGCTGCGGCGCTCCGTCGAAAAATAGCGGTACGCCACGTCGATCGTAATGCCCTGCTCCCGCTCCGCCATCAGCCCGTCCAAAAGCAGCGAGTAATCGATCTTTCCCTGATTGCTCCCGACCTTGCTGTCCAGAAGAAGCGCCTGCTTCTGATCCGCGAAGATGAGCTTCGCGTCGTAGAGCATATGCCCGATCAGCGTCGATTTCCCGTCGTCGACGCTGCCGCATGTAATAAACTTTAACAATTCCATCTGACTCATCTCAAAAATATCCCTCTCTTTTTCTCCGCTCCATGCTGCCCGCCGCCTCGTGGTCGATGACGCGGCTCGTGCGCTCGGACTCCGCCGCGCCCAGCGTCTCCGCCACGATCGCCTCCAGCGTGTCCGCGTCCGACTCGAACGCCCCCGTCAGCGGGTAGCAGCCGAGCGTGCGGAAGCGAACCCTTCGCATCTGCACCTGTTCGCCCTCGCGCAGCTTCATGCGCGCGTCGTCCACCATAATCAGGTTGCCGTCCCGCTCCACAACGGGCCGCTCCTTCGCAAAATAGAGGGGCACAATCTCGATCCTCTCCCGCTCGATGTACTGCCAGATATCCTTCTCCGTCCAGTTTGACAGCGGGAACACGCGGATGCTCTCGCCCGCGTGGATGTGGGTATTGTAGAGATCCCACAGCTCCGGCTTCTGGTTTTTCGGGTCCCACGCGTGGTTTTTGTCGCGGAAGGAGAAAATGCGCTCCTTCGCGCGGGATTTCTCCTCGTCACGCCGGCCGCCCCCGAAGGCCGCCGTAAAGCCGTATTTGTTCAGCGCCTGCTTGAGCGCCTGCGTCTTCATGATGTCCGTATAG
>CAMTZV010000115.1 GCA_947086625.1 uncultured bacterium
TTGCCCAATCTTCCATGCTCATCGGTATATGGCGTTCCGCCTGAAGCTCGGCATAATCAAGATACAAGGAAACAATCCTTTCTAAAAAGGACAGTTCCTTTTCAGTCAGATAGTTCTTTGCTATTGAAACATCACTTTTTACAATTTTTCCATCAGGCGCATTTCCCCATGAAGTCAATCCCATATGTTCTTTCTGCGCATCGGCACGCTCTACGATAAGCTCCGCTGCCGTATGCCTGTGGGTAGCATAATGCATTTTATTCTGAACGGTTTTAAAAAAAATTCTTGTAGTTTTAGCATCTTTGTCATAATCAAAAGCTGTGGCATATAAGTCAGTTACCTTCTGATAAAACTTCCTTTCAGAAAGCCGGATTTCCCGGATATTTTCTAATTGGCGTTCAAAATATTCATCTGTAAACAGAGTACCTTTTTTTAAACGCTCAACATCCATTGTCCAGCCTTGAATCGTATAATCTTTAACAATCTGTCCTGCCCATTTACGGAACTGCACCGCACGGTCATTATTTACCTTAAATCCAACAGCAATAATAGCCTGAAGATTGTAGTGATTTGTTTTATACTTCTTGCCGTCGGCGGCAGTTATTAAGTATTTCTTAATAACTGAATCTTCCGTTAATTCCCCGTCATCAAAAATTCTTTTTAAATGCTGATTGATGGCGGAAACTGATACACCATACAAAACAGCCATCATCTTTTGTGTCAGCCAGATATTCTCATCTTCATACCGCATTTCTACGCTGCTTTCTTCTCCACCTACCGAAGCGACATAGGTAAGATATTCCGCAGCACTTGAACGGACTGTTATTTGACGCATCTTCTTTTTTGACATATAAATGTTCCTTCCACCTGTCTTTCTTGAATTTTATAATAGCATCACATATCATATCCCGCAATACAAATTTCACGCTCCAAAGAATAACCGCCTCCGGTAAAACAGCCGGAGGCGGCCCATAGCACTCGTTTTGCAGATTTCCTACTTCTTTTTCAGCTTCCCGGTCCTGATCGTATACTCGTACTGCCCGTCCCCGTCCACATAGGCGGTGATGGTTTTTTCATTTACCCCGGTGAGCAGAACCTGGCTAAACTGCCCCTTGCCCTTCAGGTGAAACAGCTTTTTGCGGTGGGAGCCGTCCAGATTCCAGATGCAGGCCGGATACGCGCCTGCATATTTCTTTTTGCTTCCATGCTTTTCTCCTCTCTCAAGGTGGCGCCCGTTCGCAAAGCTCTGCCGCGTCCCTTTACAGCGGCAAAAGCTTGCTCTTGCAGTCGTGCTCCGTGCAATCCGCGCCCTTGCCGTATTTCCCCGTGATCCCGGCGGCGTCAAATCCGCATTTGGTTCCATCGGGGAACTGATACCACAGGGTCACATGGCCCGGGCTGCCCGGATTGGTGCTCATGGAGCCCTGGCCAATCCACACGCCTTCCCCGGCCGCATACGTTTTCCCGTCAAAGAGATAGGGCAGGCCGAGATCCTCCTTCGCCACATCCTTCAAAATCTCAGCGGCATAACAGTCCGTGATCCCGCCCTGGAAGGCCATGATGCGAGAAAGCGTGATATCCTCAAACATCCAGTATTCCAGAATCCAGCCGTCAACCGACCAGTCCTTCCAATAGGTCGGATTTTCATATGGAGATGTCGCCGCGCTGTCGGGATAATGGGTCGTCGCGTTGATATAACCGCAAATCTTTCCTATTTTATCCCCGTTCGACATCCCTTCTGTCCAGAGCTGCGCCTCAATCCGCTCCCGCACACGCTTGTACAGGGCCTGGTCGAAGGCTGCGCTCTCGTCCTTTGGCTTGTTGTTCGTCGTGCCGAGATAAATGTAATCCACGGGCGTCCCGTCCCTTTTCGCAATCACCTTCACCACTCTTGTGCCCGGGCCTAAGTCTACCGTGACCCTTTTCCCGGTGACCCGGATCTCACTGCAGGGCTTGGGACCCTCGTCGTTATATGGAAGCAGGATCTTCTCCGGAGATTTCAAATTCCGGTTGATCTGGCCTGATCCTGATTCTACCGTCACCCTGGGCGCTGTCCATGCGATGCCCATATCGACAAACATCTTCGCGTAGGCATTCGCCGTCACGTCCTGCGCCTCAAAGGTTACATGCTCATCCATCCACGCTTCATCCGAATTGCTGAAAAAATTAACGGAGAGCGTGGCCGTCCCGTCCGCTTTTCTTGCGTTGGCAAAGGCTGTCTTCTTGTAAGGATTTTGTGACGGAAAACAGTCAAATCCATAAGCAGTCGCTTCCTCATATGCCACAATCACCCCTCCGACGTACTGCTTTGTGATCGGATAGTGTTTCTCGTCCCCGGCCGCGTTGAGGTAAATTTTTGTCCAGCCCGGCTTTAAGCCCGTTATGGTGCCATCCTTGCCAAACGAGACAACGCCCTCCGTCAGCGCCTCAAACGTCACCTCGCCATAGGCGCCGGAGACATTGATTTTCTGGCTCTTCCCAACGTGCATATACGCGTTTTCCAGTGTGGCCGTAATGCTCTGATTTTGTTTATATTTCTTAGTTACGGTGATCGTCCCCACGTAATATTTATTGTATGGCTTGTGGGTATCATCCCCGCCTGCCCACAGATAAATAGTCGTTTTCCCCTCCTTAAGGGCCGTCATCGTCAGATCCTTGCCGATCGATACAATTCCGTCCGTGGAAAATTTCCATGTCAGCTCGCCGTACGCTCCGGTAATCTTGATTTTCTGGGTTGACCCGACGGTCATTGTCTTGTTCACCGTCACATTGATGTTCTGGGCTTCCTTTTTCTTCTCCGACACGTTAATCTTCGCAACCCGGTATTTGTTGTATGCCCGGTGGTTTTCGTCCCCGCCCGCGCTCACATAAATCGTCGCCGTGCCTGCCTTCAAGGCTGTGATCGTGCCGTCCCTGCTAACCGATACAATCCCCTCCGGGGAAGCCTCATATGTCAGCTCGCCGTACGCCCCGGAAACCGTTATTTTCTGGCTTTTCCCGATCTCCATCGTGGTATCCCCTACCGTCGCCTTGATTGACTGGGCCGCCTTGCTGATCGTGAACTGCTTCACAATGCTGCCGCGGTATTTCCCGATCCCGGTGATCGTGATGGTAGCCTTCCCGACCTTCACGTTGTCTGAATATGTTACCTTATAATCCTCCCCTTCGGTCAGATCATACGAAACTACGGCCGGTCTGATTTCCTTGCCGGTATATTCATATGTACTTTTAAGGGAAATCTCAAAGTCGTCCTCGGACAGCTCCTTTCCGGAGCCGTCATCCTTCGGATTCCCGCCGCTTCCCGCACCGCTGCCTGCCTTTAGCCGGATGCTTTTTACAGTGCTCCATTTGCCATAGAATTTCCTACTGCCCGCAAGCTTATACGCGCGCACCCGCACATAATATTTTCGGCCCTGCGCCAGCCTTGAAACAGAAACGGACGTCTTTTTCGCCGACACGGTTTTGATCTGCTTCTCTTTTGTGAATTTTTTGTCCGCCGCGGTCTGCACCTGGTATTTCGACGCGCCGGGAACCTTTTTCCAGGAAACCCTGATCTTTCCAGCGCCCGCAATGCGGACCGATTTTACGGTCACCTTCCCCGGTGCCGTCGCCGCTTTAGCCGGTATGGGGCTGCCGACTCCAAAGCAGAGCAATAAAGCCAGCATCACGCTCATGATTTTTGCAAGCAATGATCTTTTCTTCATAACGCACACTTCCTCCCGGCTACTTTTTAATCTTCACCGCTTTTTTGCCGCTCCATTTGCCGTACACCTTCGTACCGTTGACGAGCTCGTAAGCGCGGACTTTGACGTAATATTTCTTATTTTTTGACAGGCCGTAGCATGTCACGCTTGTCTCGGAAGCGCCAAGCTCCTTTTTCTCAACGCCGCTCTTGAAATTTGATTTTTTCGAGTACCACAGCTCATAGCCTGATGCGCCGGAGACGCCGCTCCACTTTACGGTCATGCTTCGGCTGCCGGAATTTTTCACGCTTTTGAGCTTCGGGGCCGCGGTATTCTTTTTTGTATAGTCGATGGAAAACGTGTAGGAGCCGGTTCCGCTGTTTACATTCTCCTTTGCGACAGCGAGATAATACGTGCCCTTCTTTAACGCCACAAGCCGTGAATCCTTATAGCCCGCGCTCACAACGTTCGTGTAAACCGGATTTAAGGACGCGTCATAAATGCCGTACTGAACCTTATCGCTCACGGCGTTTGTAATGTTAAACGTGATCTTTCCCTCCGCAGGCACCTGAAACCGGAAATAGTCAATATCGTCGTTCCACGCGAGCACGCCCTTGTACTTCTTTTTCAGGTCGATCGCGGAGGCGTTTGACGCCATGTCGTTGTTGGAATCCTGCGTTTCCGTGAAGCTCTCGCCTGCGGTATCCAAATTGGCGACGAAAGAGAACGTCTGGTTGCGGGCTTCACTTACCATCATGTAGTAATCGCCGCCTGTCAAATATACAGGCTTTAGCGTAAAGGAAAGATCGTGCATCCTGGCATAATAGATTTGCGTCTGGGACGCATCGTAAATATAAATATACAAATAATCGTAACCGCCCTTCGGCTTTCTTTCAAATCCCATATCCAGCCTGCCTGCTTCGCTTAACGAGAACCTGTAAAAGCGTCTGCCGCTGCTCTCCGAGAGTGTCCCCGCCGTCGACGTCCCGAACACCAGCTCCCGCGCCGTCGCAAAGCTCGTGTTCGTCTCCGTCGGAAGTCCTGTCTCCTCCGCGTGCACGGTCTGCTGTGCCGCAGGCAGCCCCGTCATCGCCCCAAACGCCGTAAGTGTCGCCAGCAGCCCCGCCAGCACTCTTTTTCGGAATTCTTTTCTCACCATTTTTAGTTCCTCCTGTTTCTCCTGATCGTTTTATATGATGTGTACATTACATATTGTATACATTATATCACTTGCGCATACTTTATGCAAGAGTTGGATTTCCAGTATAATAATCCCAGCTAACAGTTGGGTTACGATTCACGGCCCGGGAGGCCGCTCATAGTAACGATTCGGGGCGATATTTCAAATTTTGCCTGCATGAATGAGCACGTCTCACAGTCGATGAGGGGAGCGCCCGTTCATGAGCAGAGTTAGGATGCATCAGCAGCAGGAAAGCGCCGTAGGCGCCTCTGCGAATAGCGCAGGCCGAACTGTTATATTCAAAAAGGAGATGAGAGATGCTGCGTTTACGAATATTGGAAATTTTGGAAGAACAAAACCACACGAAATACTGGCTTTATAAGCAAATGGATCTGAGCTATCAGAATTTTAACCGGCTGGTGAACAATGAGACAAAATCGATTCGTTTTGAAAATCTCGACGCGCTCAGCACAATTTTAGACTGCCCCGTCGGAGAGCTATTTGAAAAAACAGGAGATAAGCAGGAAGCACCGTAATGCTTACCGGCCTGTCTCCTTTCGTCTGGTGCTTCCGGGAAAGCCTATTCCCCGGCGCATTCCATAAACAGGCGGAATGCGTATTGGAAGCCTTTCACAAAGCCGTTCTCTTCTGCCGCACTGGCCGCTAAAAACAGCTCGTCCCGATGCTGATCTGCCTTCCCCGGATCAGTTTCTCCATCCGTTTCCTTCAGCAGCGCTTCCAGCTCTGTCCTCGTCTCGCGGCTGATCTTATCAGTCTCTGCCGCCTCCCTTAGTACAGTTTGATAAAACTGTCGGATTATCTGTCTTTCCATACCTGTTTCCGGGACTTGCCCGGATACCTCCCTCCATATTTGTATTTGGAAACGAACAAAAGCGCCTGCGTTTTGCTTCATTTCCTGCGCCGGATGCACGCCG
>CAMTZV010000116.1 GCA_947086625.1 uncultured bacterium
AAGATCATAAATGCAGGTGGCTCTGCGGAGGGACCGGGCTGGTTCGTGGCATACACCTATTGTATGAACAGTGTCAATATGCTTTTGTTCGTTCCCATTGCCGTTGCTTTTGCAGGCGGAGAGAACACGGAGGCTGAGCTGCACAGCCGTTTTTACCTGTTCAGCTATATCCGTTCAGGCAGAAAACAGTATCTCACAGGAAAAGCGGCAGGGCTTCTGGTCTCCGGCGGCCTGACGGCCTTTTTTGCCATGGCATTCCTTTTGGTGATCTGTATACTAAGGTTTGGGCAGTATCCCTCTTTGATCGATGGAAACTATGATATAGCCGTGCTTGCGGGCAGAACGGCCGTAAGTTTTCTGAGGCTGTTTTTAAACGGCGCTTTTTGGGCGCTGGTTGGCGGTTTGGCGGCGGTCATAACGAAAAACCGCTATATGTCCTATGCCGTTCCTTTTATTCTTTATTATGTCCTGACCGTATTTCAGGAGCGTTACTATCAAAAAGCATTCTTCTTAAGCCCCCGCTATTGGGCGGCGTCTATTTATTACAATGATATTTTCTGTATCACTGTATTAGCGGCCGGTTCTTTTTTGACAGCGTTGATCTTTATGTTCGCAATAGAAAGGAGACTGCGGTATGCGTGATATGAAACAGGCTTTTCGTATTGCAGGTCAGAATTTTTCCGGATGGGGAAAAAATCCAAGGATCTGGACGACCTTCATTCTGGCGGCTGTATTATGTCTGATGCTGTCGGATCAGATCATTTCCCATGCGATAAAATATGAAACAATCCTTCAGGCATTCGAGCCGTTTATCTGGACATATGGGGACGCGTCCTCTGTTATGCTTTCCTCCCTGCTTTTGATTCTGCTCTTTGCGGACATGCCGTTTATCAGTCAGGCAACTCCCTATTGGCTTGTACGTACAAAACGGAAGGTATGGCTCGCGGGCCAGATCATCTATGTGATTCTGGCAACCGTGATCTATAATATCTTTCTGGCAGTGATGCTTGGAATCATGGGAGCCCCCTTTTCCTTTGCGGGGAATGTGTGGAGCGAGACAGCAGCGATGCTGGGCTATGGCGGCGGAGAGGGCATAACCGTTCCTGTTTCGATCAAAACAATGGAAAGCTCCACTCCTTACGGCTGCGCGGCTGTCGTATTTGGACTTGTACTTTTGTATACTCTTTTTATCGCGGTTCTCATGTTGTTTTTAAATCTGACTGCCGGAAATATGGCAGGGGTGATCGGCGCTTTTGCAGTCAGCCTGTATGGGCTCCTGCTGAATCCGGATATTCTTCGGAAGCTGTTTCATTTTACAGGAAATCAGGCATACAGGGCGAACGTACTCTGCGGCTGGCTGTCTCCGCTGAACCACGCTACCTTCCCCATGCACAGCTTTGGCTATGATTACCTGCCGGGGATTGGGGTGAGCATGTTCATATTTGTGGTATTGATCGCCGTGCTGATCATCTCATCTGCCGTCCGGATTCGCGGTTATAATTTCTCTTTTACGCAGATGAACGAATAAAAGGAGGACAAAATGGAATATGCAATCAGACTGAAGGGACTGACAAAATCCTTTCAAAAAGAAAAAGTATTGAAGGACATTACCCATGATTTTGAAAAAGGGAAGATCCATGGGATCATGGGCTTCAACGGCTCAGGAAAAACCGTCATGTTTAAATGCATCTGTGGATTTTTACGACCTGAGAGCGGCACAGTCCTCGTAGGGGGAAAGCAGATCGGGAAGGAGGTGGATTTTCCGGATTCCGTAGGTATTATCATTGAAAATCCCGGTTTCCTTTTGGGCCTCAGCGGTTTTGCGAACTTGAAAAGACTGGCATCTCTGAAGCATTGTATTTCCGATGACGATGTGAGGGCGGCGATGCGGGCTCTGGGGCTTGATCCTCTGTCCAAAAAGAAGGTGGGACAGTATTCTCTTGGAATGAGGGAACGTCTTGGCATCGCTCAGGCAATCATGGAAGACCCGGAGCTTTTGATATTGGACGAGCCCTTTAACGGTTTGGACAAGCAGGGGGCCGGGGAGGTCTGCGAGCTTTTACGGGGACTAAAGGAGCGGGGAAAGACTGTTCTTGTCGCAGCGCATAACATGCTGGAGATCGAATGGCTCTGTGATACGATCTGTGAGATGGATGCAGGCGTCCTGACACAGATGAAATAAAAATGATACGGAGGGGAAAAATGAAAAATTATATTTTGGCAGTCATGGCAGGCGCATTGTGTATAACGCTTTCCGGTTGTCAGGCAACGCCCGAAGAGAGCGCGGTAGTCAGCAAAGCGGACGGGATCAGTGAGGCGGTTGTCTGTGAGCCTCTCAAGGAGGGAGAGACGAGAGAGACGGACGTTCCGGCGCATTGGGAGTTTGAAGAAAAGAAGAGCAACGACCGCGTGGTCATCCGGGCGGATCTTGAGCTGGGAGAACAAAGCATCGGCAATCTTCCGGTCATAGAGATGAAAAGCCATGAGCTGACGCAGGAAGAGCTGAAGGAATTGATTGCTTATTTTGCGGACAGCGAGGAATTATATATGCCGCAGATGGTGACAAAGGATGTGTATCAGGCGGTATTAGACAGGATTTCCAACAAGGAAGGAAGCTACGCGCAATCAGCGTATTCCACATCGATTGCAAGTATCCAAAACGCAACCCGGGAGGGGATGGAGCTTGCCCCGGACGAGACGTCTACCCCGGAAAAGGCGGAGACAGGATTTTATAAAAAATCAGAGGATTCCGGCGTGGAGGCGGCGCAAAGCTGGATGGGTGCGGAACCGGAAAACACAGATACAGAGGATTACTTTGCTGTGGATTTGGGAGAGGACAGGGCAGCACATATAAAAGCAGAGCGGTATAATCAGAAAATTGACAATGACAGCAGCTTTCTCTGGATGGAGGGCTCTAATTTTATAGAGGAAGAAACAATAGAGCATGAGGAAATGCAGAGTGAGTATTTCAGCAGCTTTGGCATGGATACCAACGGTTATACAGAGAAATTCCATGAGCTGGCGGATGCGTACCGAAAGTGTATGGATAAGATCACCTTCACAGAGGAAGACGGACGGGAACAGGCAAAACAGGTTTTAGCGGATCTCGGCATCGACGGCATGGGTATTGTAGACTCCGGCCGTACCGTATGGTTTCCGAAGGGCGCATGTTCGGAGAAGAATGGTCTGGGCCTTGGCAGTGATGTCTTGTGGCAGGGGGATCTGGATCAGGGATTGCCGGGATACCTGTATTCCTTTTCAAGAAGCGTGGAGGGGCTTACCTCAGTTTCCGAGGGCATGGCTGCGGAAGAAACAACTGACAGCTATATGCCGCCGTTTCGGATAGAAACAATCTCCATTCTGATAACAGAGGAAGGCGTTAAATATTTTAAATGGGATGGGATAGCGGAGGAAGTCCGTACAGTGACAGAAAATACAAAGCTTCTGCCCTTTGAAAAAATACAGGCAAAGCTGACGGATCAGATCTTTTACTGGTATTCCGGAAAAGGGCAGTCCGCCAGCGATACTACTTCGCTGGAATATGATGTGATAAGCGCGAAGCTGCAGTATACTTATACCACAGCCTATCAGGAACCGAAACATGCATGGCTGGTTCCGGCGTGGATTTTTACCGTCCAGGAAGGTATTGGGGGAAATTCCCTGCAGAATCTTTCCTATGTGATTAACGCTTATGACGGAAGTGTGATTGGAAAAGTATACTAGGAATCAGCGGCGCTTGAAGTAAGACGGGACAGGGCACAGTCAATGCCGCTGTCCCTCTTTTTATGCGCAGGCCCGCATAGGGAAATTTGCTGCTAAAGCAGCATGCGGGCCGCGCGGCGAGTAGGGAGAAAATCTTCCCTACTCGATTGTATGAAGAGGGCTGCGCCCGTTTTCAAATACGGCCAGGCCCTCACGCATGAATTCATTTTTCTGTCATAAGATACACTATGATGAGAAAACACCGAGCAAACAAAAACAATCGTATACCGGAGCGGGAAACGAGGCTTGCGGACGGGCTGGGGCTTCCCAGGGATATCTCCTGCGGAGCGGCGATCATCACCGTAAACGGAAGGCGGGAGCTTGTGCTGGAAAACTACAGGGGCATCGTCTCCTATGACGACGAATGCATCTGTATCCAGACAAAGGACTGCCGGGTGACGGTGTCCGGCTGCCGTCTGAAGGTCGATTACTACACCAATGAGGAGATGAAAATCGTCGGACTGATCCATCAGATCTGTTATGAGGTGTGAGAAATGCTGCTTTCGATCGTAAAATTTCTCCAGGGCTACCTGCACGTAACCCTGACGGGGCGGGCGAAGGAGCGCTTTCTGAACCTGTGCTGTAAAAAAAATATTCTGATCTGGAATCTCGTTCCGAACATGGAGGCCGGGGGCTTTGACTTCTGCATCAGTCTGCGGGGCTTTCGCGCGTCGAAGGAGCTTTTGAAAAAGACCCACACGAATCTGAAGATCCGTAAAAAATGCGGCCTGCCGTTTTTACTGCACCGCTACCGGGCCAGAAAGCTGTTCGCTTTTGGCATTTTCCTGTGCATCCTGCTCTTGTTCGGGTACTCGCGGTATGTGTGGAAGATCGAGGTGAACGGCACGTCGAGCCTGTCGGAGGACATGATCCTCACGTGGCTGGAGGAGCAGGGCAAAAGCTTTGGCACGAAAAAGAGCGGGATCGACTGCGCCGCACTGGAGGCGGCACTTCGCAGCGATTACGACGTCGTTGCCTGGACTTCGGTAAAGCTCGAGGGCACGAAGCTCACGGTGGATATTCAGGAAAGCCTGCCGCAGGATGACGTCCCGGAGCTTCCCGCGGAGGGCGCATGGGATATCGTCGCTCCGGAGGAGGCGACCATCGCCTCGATCTATACAAGAGTGGGCACGCCGATGGTCGAGAAGGGCGAGGTCGTCTCGAAAGGCGCCGTCCTCATCTCGGGCAGGCTCGATATTATGGACGACAACGGGGAGGTCGCAAACAGCCGGTATGTCGTATCGGACGGCGACGTGACCGGGACGGTGAAGCGCACCTATCAGAACGAGATTCCGCGGGCCTATCAGAAAAAGGTGTATACAGGGGAGGAAGAGACATCCTATACGCTGCAGCTTTTTGGGGTCCGCATTCCAATCCGGCCCGAAAAGGAGGCATATAGTGCATGTGAAACGACGGTAAATGACCGCCAGCTTGAAATTTTGAAAAATTTTTATCTGCCGGTGCACCTGCTTAAAACGACCCGAAAAGCCTATGTTTACGAGCAGTCTACGTATACGAAGGAGGAGGTTGAGGCGCTCGCAAAGGAGGGCTGGGACTCATTTTTGGAAAATTTTGCACAAAAAGGTATTCCAATCATAGTAAAAAATGTTAAAATAGAAACGAATGAAAAAAATTGTGTCATTCGTGGAAGCCTAAAAGCAGAGATTCCGCTGCTGACATACGCGCCCACCGAGCGCATCACGGAGCAAAAAAAGCCGGAGGATGCGCCGTAATCCGGCGGTTGAATTAAAAGGCTGCGGTGAGCGGTCGAACGGGCCGTGAAGCGCAACAACGAAAGAGGGATACAGAGTAAATGGCATTGACAGAGCTTGCATTGGATCTGCCGGCAGAGCATATGGCGAATGTATTCGGCCGGTTTGATGAATATATGAAAAAAACAGAGCGCACACTCCATGTGACAGTCGCCCTGCGGGGCGGGCAGACGAAGCTGATCGGGGAGGCGGACGCCGTAGAGCGTGCCGCTCACGTATTCGAGCAGCTTTTGACGCTCTCACGGCGCGGCAACACGATCA
>CAMTZV010000117.1 GCA_947086625.1 uncultured bacterium
GGATACAGCCGCTTGGCACGACCGCCACCGCTACCGGATTCGCATCCCCGCTATCGCAGCCGTTCACCGCATACACATACGAGTCCGCAAGAAGGTTCCCAAACGGCTCCTCCTGCAAAACATGCCCCAGCTCGCCGGCTCCGGAAAACTGCCACGGATTATGCGCCAGCACCTGGTCTCTCATATAGCCGAACTGCTCCAGATATTCACGGTCAATATTTTCTCCAAGCTGCGCAATCTTCTCCTGCGCACCCTCGTTCGCCGCAAAGGACTCGTCCATGAGCGTGAGCCGGTAATCCTGTACCTCCCAGCGCCCGTCCTCCTTTTGCACCATTTTCAGCGAACCGACCCGCGCCCCGTACTCTCCCGTGGAGACGATCGCCGTGCTCCCGTGCACAATCGGCTTTTCCAGAACGCTGTGGGTGTGCCCGCTGATGATCAGATCCAGCTGCGGCACCGCCTTTGCCAGAAGCTCGTCCTCGGACTTCTTTTCATCCGCCCACGTACCGCTGTGGGAGACGCACACGATCAGATCCGCGTCCTCGTTTTCTTTGATCTTCTCCACCGTCTCCTTTACCGCTTCCGTCGGTTCGCGAAATGCCAGCGCGCAGGTCGGCGCGCACTCCAGAGAATCCTTCCCGAACACGCCGGTCACCGCGATGCGGACGTCCCCCTTTTGCAGCATGACATAATCCCGGACACCGAACTGCTCATACGCCTCCTTCAGGAGAGCGCCTTCCTCTGCCTGCGCTCCCTTAAGCGTCGCTTCCCAGTCCACGTTGCAGACGACAAGCTCCGGCAGGCGCTCCCCGCTCTCCCTCGCCGCCGCGAGCATATTCGCAAGCCCCTCGCTTCGGTAATCATACTCATGGTTTCCAAACGTCGTGACGTCCGTCCCCAAAAATCCCAGCATCCGAAGCTCCGCCGCCTGAGATTCAAACACGGTCTGGTAGAGCGTCCCCATCGAAAAATCCCCGCCGTCGAGCACGAGCAGGTTTTCATCCTCCGCCCGCTTTTCTTCCAGAAACGTCATGATTCTGGCAAACCCGCCCACCGATTTTTTCGCTCCGTCCTCCTGCAGATAAAATTCCTCCAGATGGGAATGAAGGTCATGCGTAAACGCCACATGTACCTCCTTTTGCTCCCCGTCCTGCGCCGCCGCACGGATTTCCATAAAACCCGCCGCCAGCACGGCCGCCATAAGAATGCAAAGTATTCCGGTAATTTTCTTTTTCATATTTTTCACGCTCCATAAAACTGTCCCCGCGCAAGCAGGAGAACCCTTTGAAATGGTTCAATTATACTTCACTGCCGCTTCATCGTCAACTTTTAACCAGCTTCAATCGCCGCCAAAAGTAATTGAATGTTACGATTCGTCTAAATGGCTTACAATGCTGAAAATGTATTAAGACAAATTGCTTTTGAAAAGAACGCAGTTAATCGCATATTATATCAAAAACCGCCATTAACAGAGAATTAAAAACACGGGCCTGCACTAAAAAAACCGGGCAGGGGAAGCAGCAAAATCTTCCCTTGCCCGGCAGTCGTGACGCAGCCATGCGCCCATTGAGCAGCAGACCCTTTATTTCATCTGCTCCTCCTGCTTCTTAATCATCTTTCTAACCATCTCGCCGCCGATGGAGCCGGCCTCGCGGGATGAGAGGTCGCCGTTATAGCCGTCCTTTAACTGAACGCCTAACTCGCTCGCTACCTCTTCCTTGAAACGCTTCATTGCATCCTTTGCCTCAGGTACTTCCATACGGTTTGTACCGCTGTTTGAATTGTTACTTGCCATGGTTCATTTCCTCCATATACGTTTGCTTTTGAGTAACTTCATACTCTAATGCTATTGTTTCCGCCGCAAATAAAAATATGATAGGAAATTTATGGCTGCGGAATGCCTTCGCATATGGAAAAGCCTTTGCGAATGGCGCGAACCGGGCAGGGCTTCACCGCATCCAGTCCAGATCCGGGCGCGCCGAATACTGCGGGATCTCCTTTTGCTCCTCCCATGCGAAGCGCTCCACGATCTCGTCCATCTTCTTTTGCCGCAAGAGTACGAGAACTACAATGATATAGGGCACAACGGCAATCAGGTTGGCCGGCGTATACTCGGAGATAACCCCGTCCACCGTACCGCTGCCCCGGTAAAGCCCGCTTGTGATCAGCGCCGCAAAATCAACAAACGCGTGCAGTACCACCGTCACCCAGATACAGCCCGTGCGAAAATAAATCGCCGCAAACGCCATACCCATCGCACCCGCGCTCGCGCACTGTACGAGCACGCCCAGCGGCTTCGCGGTAAACAGGTTTGTCAGATGCGCCAGCCCGAACAAAACGCCGGATACGACAACCGCTTTCCAGATGCCCGCCGGTGTCGCGCCGTAATGCCGCCGCAAAAGCTCAGCCAGAATGCCGCGGCAGAGAAACTCCTCCGTCACACCCACGAGCAGCATGCACACCGCAAACGCCGCGATATCATACCACGGCTTTAGCACGCGCTCCCCTCCGTAGGTCACGAAAAACACAATCGCGCTGTACGTGCCGATAAACAGGAAATATCCGCCCACGAGAAGACCCCGTCCAAAGCCGATGCCGCGTCGTTTAAAAATATCCGCACAGCCGCTCAGCCAGATAGCCAAAAACGCAATGAGCGCGCCGCACAGCTCCTGCGCCCCCATCACCACATAATAATCCACATCCAGCCCCAGAACGATGTAAGCAGCCAGCGAGATCGCCGTGCCGGCCGCCATCATGCCGCCCAGCACGAGAATCTCGGCCAGAATACAGTAAAGAAGCGTGTGTTTTTCTGCGAAGCGTTGAATTGTTTTCATCTTTTACTCCTTTTTTATGGATACCCGCAAACGTGCCGTACCGGCCGCAGACGCGAAGCGGCAAATTTCTGCACGCGCCCTCACGCATCCCGTCAATTCACCTGCTGCCTGCGCAAAATCAGATACGAAACGCCAAGCAGCACGGCGCTGACAACAAGCGCCAGCACAGGCACCGCCGCCCCGCCAAGCTTAAGCAGCCATTCCGCAGCGCGAAGCAGAAGCTTTACCGCCGCGCTGTCCGCGTGCGCAAGCGCCTGCTCGACCATCTGCGGTGAAACGATGCACAGGCCGAACCAGCTAAACCAGATGATCCACAGTGCAACCTTTCCAAACCGCACGATCAGCGACGCGGTAAACACGCCAAGCGCCGTGCCAAACAGCGCAATCGCCAGCAATATATTCCAGTGTAGCACATTTGCCGCCGGGTCGTCTATCCTTAAATTCGGATACATAAGCCCAAGGCGCAGCCGCTCCGCAACATGCAGGAGCACAAGCACCGCCTCCAGCACAAGCGCCGTCACAAACACCGACGCGGTGTACGCCGGAAAGAAGCTCCTTCGCGTGCGGCCCATCGAAACCGCATAGTTGAACATGCTCACCATGTGCGCGCCGACCCCAAACAGCAGCGCGATCCAAATGCCAAAGGCTGCCATGACGCTGCCCATCGTAAACACCTCGGTCACATTGCCGTCCATCGCCGCGATGACCTCGTGCAGGATCGTGCCGAACACAAACAGCCCGCCGATCGTGCCAAGGCCGATCACATATACTTCCTTTTGGAGCCTGATCTGATCTGTCAATACCTTCATGTTATACCCTCACCTCCATTTTGCGGATACACAGCCAGAAAACGGCCGCCGCGAGCACATACCACCCGATGAACGCAAGCGTTACGACGACCGGCAGGTTCGGCGTGCCCACTATCAGTATATCCCATTCGTTCATCGCCGCTACCCCGCCCATGATGCCGCCGATAACGGCACAGACGATCACAACAAAGACGTATGCGACCTTTCCGAAGCGCTTTACAAAAATACCCATCACAAGTGAAAACCCGGTGCTAAACAAACACACCAGAAGCGCCAGCCCGCACAGCGTACCCCCGCTAAGCAGCATCCATTCCTTCGGGACGAGCAGCAGATAGACGAGCAGCGCCAGCTCCACCCCCGCGATCTCAAGCATGTTCATATAGACTGCGCTAAGAAGCACGTTTTTTCTCGTGCAGCCGCAGCTCATCGCATACTGCACATAGGTGACGACGTCGACCACACCGAATGCGAGATACATAAAGCTCCCCACGAACAGCAGCATCTGCGGAAAACGCGTCACAATATTCTGCACCGTAAACGGCGTCCTGCTAAGCAGCATGAAATAAAAGATAAAGCCGACAGACATCAGAAGCGTCCCACCGATAACGCGCCCGGCCCGCCACGTCGCGCATTTCAGCGCCCGCACCAATCCTTCCATACTTATGCCTCCCTTCCGCAGAGCGCCACAAACAGGTTTTGCAGCGACACCGGCTGTACCGTCACGTCATGTCCCTCATGCAGCGCCTGCCCCGGGGCGAGCAGCACGGTCACGCCCCTGCTGCGCCCGATGTTTTCCACGTGATGGACGTCAAGCCCCGCGCACGCCGCGTCGACCTCCTCCGCCAGCCCGCTCACGTGCAGCGCGCGCTCTAAAAGCTCCTGCGTGTTTTCCTTCAGAAGGATCGTCCCCTCCTTTAAGAAGATGACCTCCTCAAACACGTTCGCCGCCTCCTCGATGATGTGCGTGGAAATGACAAACGTCCTGCCCATGTTCATGTGCTCCTCCATCAGAAGCTGGTAAAAATCGTCGCGCGCCACCACGTCAAGCCCCGCCACCGGCTCGTCGAGTATCGTGATGTCCGCCTTGCTCGCCAGCGCCACGACAATCGTCACCATCGAGAGCATTCCTTTGGAGAGCTTGCTGATCTTCTTTTTCACGTTCAGATCGAACCGCTCCACGAGCCGCTTTTCCATGTCCGCATCCCAGTGCGGGAAGTACATGCGCGCCATTTTCAGATATTCCTTCACCTTCACGCTGTTCGGCCCGAGAATGCTCAGCGTGTTCAGCTCTCTGGAAAAGCACAGATGGTCGAGCGCCTGCTGGTTCTCCCACACCGGCATCCCGTCGCATGTCGTCTCCCCGCCCGTCGCCGGGTTCTGTGCGGTCATGATCGAGAGCAGCGTCGTCTTGCCCGCGCCGTTGCGCCCGATCAGGCCGTATATCTTTCCCTGCTCGATCGTGAGGCTCACGTCGTGCAGCACCTCTTTTTTCTTGTACGATTTTGAAATATTTTTGCAAACCAATTCGCTCATGTTGTTCCTCCTCAATTAAATGTATCGCCCGTTTCCCTTCCGGACATTCGTCCGCTCGCTTTTTCAGCGTCCCGGCCCGCCGATCATCGCGATCAGCTCATCTCTTGTGATGCCAAGGCTTTTCGCCTCCTCCAAAAGCCCCTTCACATAGTTGTCAAAAAACGCGTCCTTCCGCTTTTTTATGATCTGCGCCTTCGCGCCCTGTGCTACAAACATGCCAATCCCCCTCTTCTTATATAGGATACCCTCGTCCACCAGCAGATTGACACCCTTTGCGGCGGTCGCCGGGTTAATCGTGTAGAGCTTTGCCAGCTCGTTTGTGCTCGGCACCCGCTCCTCCTCCAGCAAAATCCCCCGCAGGATATCCGTCTCTATCATCTCACCAAGCTGAATATAAATCGATTTGTCCTGTGATAACAGTTCATTCAAACAATGCACCTCCTTGGTTTTGTAGTTCATTACTTGTGTAATTAACCATAGCACGTATGAAGCTATCTGTCAAGAACTTTTCGTTGATTTTTCACTTTTATTGCGGTATACTGGGTGAGTAAAAGAGATATTTATATGATTTTGCGGATATGGCGGAATTCCGGATAAAT
>CAMTZV010000118.1 GCA_947086625.1 uncultured bacterium
CGGCTCTATTACGGCGTCCGCAACAAGGTGAAGACAAAGAGCGGCTATGCGGGAAGCAACGGAACTACCGTCTGCAGCGCCGATCTCTCGCTGTCGTCAAAGAGCAAAAAGACGCTGGCGAAGGCGTGCAGCAGTAATATGGGCGAGAATTACCAGGTCATCGCCATCGGCGGCGGATACGTGTATTACACCGTGTACTCGTACAGCGCGGCGAGCTATAAGCTCGTGAAGTACAACAGCAAGACGAAGGCGAAAAAGGAGCTATGCAAAGGAAAATACGACAAGCAGGTCGGCAGCGGTATCATCAGGGGAAAATACATGTACTGCGGCACGAACTACGGCGTGTGTAAGGTGAATCTTTCCACCGGAAATATCAAATACTTAAACCACGACCCGCACTGCATCATCTACGGGCTTCACGGCGGCGTGATCGTCTACTCCATGACGAAAAGCTCCGGCAGCAGCGAGGTCAAAACGATGACGACCGCTGGAAAGGCATGTACGACGATCGGGAAATTTTTTGTGTCGTAATGATAATCATTTTGATATGAATATAGAAGCGGGCAGGCGGTTAGCCCTCCAACAGAAGATTGAGGAGGGAACAAAAAATAACCGCCCCCTAGCCAAAGGTACGGTTACTTTTTTGTAATGTAACTTGTAAACCGGGGCTGACCGTCTATCGGCAGCACCTTTTGTACTGTTAGATTAGCAAATTTTTGTGTTACTGTCAATCGTTTTTGCAAATTTCCCCGCCTACAGCTGCAGCCGTCTTGCCATATTCCACAGAAATTCGGTGCAGGTCGGCCTGCCGCGCTCCTCGTCATACGGGAAGGGATAGTACTGCTGTATCTCATAAACCTTCGCGTTCGTGAAGACGGACTCGATAGCAGTGCGGATACCGCGCTCGACGCTTCCCCTTGTCGTATGACGGGCCCGCGCAACCATCGGATAGACCTCGCTTGTGATGTGCAGGCGGCCGAGCTTGTCCTTCATGAGAATGACGAGCACGTCTGCGGTATAGGCAAAGCCTACCCGTTTGCGCTTAAATCCCATACGCTCTAATTCCGTTTCCACATACGTGCGGGTGATCTCGTCCGCCTTCTTCTGGTTGTAGCGCTCGACGAGCTGCTCGTTCTTGCGGGCTTCAATAATCTTCTGATAGGGATACACCTTTTCGAGAATGCTCAAAACCTTCTCCGCCGAGTAGGAGAGATTCGTCTTTTGATAGACGTAATCCGCACCGTGCTCGCGCATGTAGCTCAAAATAACCTGGGAGCCGGTATTTGTTATGACAACGATAAAGGGCTTTTTCAGATCCCGCTCCTTCATGGAGTTGAGGAAAGAGAGCCCGTCGCCCTCCGCCAGCTCAATGTCGAGCAGAATCACATCCGTCTCATGTGCTTCGAGATAGTCCAATGCGCACGGCTCGCTTCCGGTTTCAAAAACAATCCTCATATGCGGAAAGGCGGACAGCGCCCGGTGAAAGCATTCCAGTACCGTCGGATCGTCCTCTACCAGCATCAATCTTATAAAATCTGTCATGGCAACAACCTTCCTTCTGTTGTCAGTCCAACTTTATTTGTTTCAATATATTTCCATTCTATTATAATGGGTAGAAATGGTCGGTTGCAAGGTCATGAAGTATCATTGCTAGTGTCCGGGCAGTTTTTGCCGTTAAGGGTGATACCTGCTGACCTTGCAAATGGCCGGAACTGCAAATTATACTGAGTGTCAGATAAGTCCGGCGCCTGGCATATCGGAATGCACACAGCCGTGCCATGAAAGCGGGCGTATCGGGGGCTTGGTTCGACAGTAATTGACGCAGGCAAAGGCCGCGCACACATGTGTGCGGCGGCTTATTTTTATGCGCGCGCCCGCGGAGGAAAACGCGCCTTTCTGCCCGGTTGATTTCGATTGGAAAAAACGATTTTAGCCGGAACTGCTTTCGGCTGAGACAGCGGGCAGGGAAACAGACTGCTATTCTGGAGAAGAAAGTGAATGGGCACTGCTTTAACAAAAAAGGAGGAACGAATATGAACAGAGAGCTTTTTTCATCCACCGGAATACAGATGCTTGACCTGCTGCTGTGCGAAAAACTTGAGGAGTGCAGGGGACAGTGCATCGAAATGGACATTTTTGTCTATACCCCGATCGACAGGGCGATGCGTGCGCTTGGCATCGATACGCAGGAGCTTTTGAGGCTTTTTGGGGATCTGATCCGAAACGCGGCGAGGTCCATCGTGAAAGCGGCGGATACACAGAGGGACATTTTGGTGATGATTGCCTGTAACGGGCAGGAGGAGCTGGAATTTCAGTTTTACGATAACGGCGTACCGTTTCCAAAGAGCGTGCTTGCACACCTGGGGGAGCGGCACAACGAGGAGGCGGGTACGGGGAACGGGCTGGCAGACATGATGGAGGTATTAGACCGCGTAAAGGCGTCCCTCGAGATAAGGCCGCTGGAAAATGATGCCGATATTTTTACAAAAAAAATCTGCATCCGCTTTGACGGAAAGGGGGAAAGAAATATTAAAACAGACAAATAAAAACGAAGCGCTTTAAAATGGTTCGGCTGTGTAAAAATACATATGCCGAACCGCTTTATGCGCGTCGGGCACAAAAATGTGGATAACCTTGTAAAGCCGCTGTTTGTCGGTGGTTAGAAGGCCTGGGACAGGGCGGAATGTCGAGCGATTCAATGCCTTTTCGACTTTGGCGGAGATACCCGAATACTATAATATTTTTAGTGGATATAGAAAAGGGGTATCAAAAAAATGACCATCAGTATTTGCAATAAAAATCTGGATGGAAGGAGGTGCATGGGAGAACTCGTCAATCAGTACAAAAAAGCGCGCGGCCTGCCGATGCTGAAAATTCTGATCTATGATTCGCCGGGAAAGCTGGAGGCGGATCTGGGGAAGGTGGAATCGGACGCGTATTTGCTCGATCTTATGCTTCCGGGTATGAGCGGTATCGATCTGGCAAAAAAGATTCGAAAGCATGACGGCTGCAACCCGATCATTTTCATTTCGCCGTCGTCCAGGGGTGTGCGCGGCGCCTCCGGTGTCTACGCGATCCGTTATTTTGTGCGGCCGTTCGAGCTCTACGATCTGCTGGATGACACGCTAAAGCCCACGGCGGGAAAGAAGGACGGCGTTTATTCGCTGAATACGGCCGAGGGCAGACAGAGCATCCGTTTTGGCGAGATCATGTATGTGGAGCGCATCGCGCAGGCGATCGTGGTTACGACGGCAGGCGGGAGGGCATATGAGAGTGTGACGCTGCGCGAATCGTTTGCAAGCAAGGTAAAGCCGCTTTTGGAGGATGCGCGCTTTATGCAGACGCATGTGTCGTATCTGGTCAATATGAATGCGATCGAGCTCTATCAGAAACATCAGATAATTATGCAGAACGGACGTGTGATTCCGATCAGCAGGAAGTATCTTCCGGCCGTAAAAGAAAAGTATGACGCGTACTGCATGTGAGCGCCGGAAACTGTCAAATCTTTGCAAAAATCGACCAGTTTTTTGTAATTTTCTTCCAGAGATTCTCTTTTTTTCCATTCTGTGCTACGTTTATTTACAGCCGGGCCGAAAGGAACGGCGTCGAAGGATGCGGACTCGCATCATTACCGGGAGAGAGGAAAGGGGGGCTTTTACAATGGACAGCCCGACATATGAGTTTTTGAGCAAGGAACAGCTGCTCTCATATTTACAGGAGCACGGCATCGCTGTCGTCGTGTGGAACGAGACGGGTACGATGGAGTGCGCGCTCTGCAAAATGACGGACGCAAAGCCGTGTATGGCGGCGCGTGCAGAGAATAAAACGTATACGCTGCGGGAGCGGATTGCAGAGCGGCTTGTGCTCATGGGTTTTCGACAGGGGCAGGTAGGCTTTAACAATATCGTGGAGGCAATCGCCGTGATCGCGGGACTGCGCAGGGGCGAGCAGATCCGCGTCACGAGCGACATTTATCCGAAGGTCGCGGCGCATGGAGGGAGCACCGTGCGCAATGTGGAGCGCACGATCCGAAACGCGATCGAATCGGTCTGGAAGCGGAGCAATTTGCAGACCTTACAGGAGATGTATCCGTATCCCTGCGACAACTTAAACGGCAGGCCGACGAACGCGGAGTTTTTGATCAACATGGCCGGGACGTTCCGCTAGCCCTTTTGGGCGGGAAAAAGCCCCGCCGAAGACGGCAGGGCTTTGCGCTTCTGTCAGATCGTGTGCAGACGGTCCGGGGCAATTCCTAGCCCCTTCGCCCAGCTCTCGATATAGGAGCTGGCGCGGTAGTAGATGTTGAGTCCCGCAAGAGGCACACCCGCGAACGCGTCGGGAGCGATGCTTGTGACCGCGGCGCCGGGGATCGTGAGGATGTTCAGGCGGATGCAGTTGAAGAACGCCATGCTTCCGATCCTTGTGACACTCGCCGGGACGGTGAGGCTGGCGAGCGCGTAGCAGCCGTAAAAGCAGCGGTCGGGAACCGCGGTAAGCGTTGCGGAGAGGGTGACGGAGCTTAAGGTTTCGCAGCCCGAGAAGCAGCCCGCGCCAAGCGTCGTCAGCTTATTTCCGAATGCGGCGTTGCCGAGCCGCTTGCAGTCGGCAAAGCACTCGGCGCCCACGGTCTGTACGCTGCTGTTGCCGTTTACGAGCATGAGCGAATCGCAGCTTTTGAATGCCTGATCGCCGATGGAGGAGAGCTCTGCGGGGCCGAAAAAGGAGCAGAGCGCGTCGCAGTCGTAAAAGGCGTATGCGCCGACGCTCTTTACCGTGGCGGGAAGCGTCAGCGTTTCGAGCGCGTCACAGTTGTAAAAGGCGTAGTCGCCCACCGCCGGTATGGAGGAGAGGGCGGGAAGCGCTGCGAGCGAGCGGCACTCGTAAAAGGCATACGCGCCGAGCGAGCAGATTTCACCGCTTTTGATCTCACGCAGGCTGCTGCAGCCGTAAAACATGGAGTCCCCGATCGCGCTCACGCCGGAGGGCAGGGTGACGCTCACAAGCCCGTCGCAGCCCTTAAACAGCCCGTCCGCCAGCTCGACGACCGGACAGCCCTCAATCGTCTCAGGAATCACAAGCTTGGCGTCGGAAATGCGCAGCAGCTTGTTGATCGTCACCTTGCCGTATTTGACCTGGTATTCATAGAGTCTGGCGTAGTTGACGGTGACCGTCACCTTACACTTCTTTGTCGTCTTTCCGGCCTTCGCCGAGATCGTGGCGGTCCCGGGGGCCTTTGCGGTTACCTTTCCCTTCTTGCTGACGGCGGCGACGGCTTTGTCGCTGCTCTTCCATGTGATCTTCTTTTTTGTCCCGGAAAGCTTAAGCGTCGCGCTCTGCCCTTCCACGAGGGTCAGGGACGTTTTGCTCAGCCTTACTCCCGCGTGTACGGGCGCTGCCGGAAGGCATGTCATGCAAAACGTAATGAAAAGCAGTGCCAGCACGGCCTTCAGCGGCCGTCTTTTTTTCATGCTTCTTTGATCGTTTCTCTCGTTCATAGAAAACCTCCTTCTCTGCGGGCGGACGGGCCGCCGCAATTTCTTACAAATAGTATAACACAACTGCCCGGGATTGTGGTATAATCCTGTTTTTGACAGTTAGGCAAACAATAAACCGCTGCAAACGCAGTATTTATGCGGCATGCAGCGGTTTTTTCTGAAAAAATGAAATATAGTAATTTATTCCCTTCCTTTGCTTTTTTTCTGGATCCCCCTCATCTTCTGCCGGGTGATGAACTGATAATCGGTACGGAAGCCAC
>CAMTZV010000119.1 GCA_947086625.1 uncultured bacterium
TAAAAAAATGGTATACTATAGATAAGTAAAATAACACCTAAAATTTCATAAAGTAAAGGTAAAAAAGATGAATCAATTTAGAATCAATGCATCCGACAACCGTCAGGTCGCTCCGCCGGATAAAATCTATTTTATCGGCATTGGCGGCATCAGCATGAGCGGTCTCGCGCAGATCCTTTTAAATGCGGGCTTTTCAGTGGCCGGCTCCGACATGAAGGAATCGGCGCTGACGGCAAAGCTCGCCGCCGAGGGCGCCGAAATCTTCTGTCCGCAGGCGGCGCAAAACATTACGGACGATATCGGCGCCGTCGTTTACACGGCCGCCATCCACGAGGATAACCCCGAGCTTGCGACCGCAAGGGCGGCAGGCCTTCCCCTGCTCTCCCGCGCGCAGTTTTTGGGACAGCTCATGGAAAATTACACGGAGTCCGTCGCGGTCGCCGGAACCCACGGCAAGACGACGACGACTTCCATGCTCGCACATATTTTTCTCTCTGCCCAGGTCGACCCGACCGTATCCGTAGGCGGTATTCTCAGGGCAATCGACGGCAATATCCGCGTCGGCTCCTCCGAGTATTTTGTGACGGAGGCCTGCGAGTACACGAACAGCTTCTTACATTTTTACCCGAAATACAGCGTCGTCTTAAACGTCGAGGCGGAGCATCTCGACTTTTTTAAGGATTTTCAGGCCGTGCGCCGCTCCTTTGGCGATTTTATCCGCAACACCGCCCCCGACGGGGCCGTCGTCTTAAACGGCGAAATCGAGGACTATGAAGCGCTTACCGAAGGGCTTAAGGCGCCTGTCGTCACCTATGGTCTCGACGAGCGCTTTGACTACCACGCCGTAAACATCGTCTACGACAATTACGGCTGTGCCTCCTTTACGGTCGTCTCAGAGGGGAAACGGCCCATTCCCGTCTGCCTGCGCGTACCCGGAAAGCACAATATCTCAAACGCGCTGGCCGCCTATGCCGTTGCAGACCGGATGGGCATCGCCCCGGAGGCAATCCTGATCGGCCTCTCCAGCTATGCCGGCACGGACCGCCGCTTCCAGCGCAAGGGATCGTTTCGCGGCGTTACCGTCATCGACGACTACGCGCACCACCCGACCGAGATTAAGGCAACGCTTCTGACCGCGCAGGACTACCCCCACAAGCGGATCGTCTGCGCCTTTCAGCCGCACACCTACTCCCGCACAAAGGCGTTTCTCGATGACTTTGCGGATGCGCTCTGCCTTGCGGATGTTGTCGTGCTCGCGGATATCTATGCCGCCAGGGAGACCGACGATCTTGGCGTCAGCTCCCGCGACATCGCAGGCCGCCTCGAGGAGAAGGACTGCGAGGTCTTCTACGTCCCGACGGCGGACGGCTTTGAGGCGCTCGAAAAATTTTTATCAAAAAAATGTATCGACGGTGATCTGTTAATAACTATGGGGGCGGGAAACATACTTGAAGTGGGCGAACACCTCCTGGAAGCGTAAGTTATCCACATTATCCACAATGGATCGGGGAAAAGTTATCCGATTCCATTGTGGATATTTTTATTTACATAACATGTCCCGGACTTTACCAGAATATGCCGCAGATATTGGATTTATGACCGCAATTTTTAGTTTACATAAGAATTTATGCACGTTATCCACATTTTTCCACAAAACCTCTAAGCCCTTGATTTTCAAGGGTCTGCGCAAAATCAAGGCTTCTCATTTTGAAATTATTGTGCTATAATGTCCGGGCAACAGGTTAGACGGTGAGGAGAAGATCAGGCTATGGCAGACATTACGCTACATACGGACAACGAGCTTCAGCGGACGGTTGTTCCCAATTATTTTATCGATGCTTATATGGTTCATGCAAACGGGGAGTATGTGAAGGTCTATCTGTATCTCCTGCGCTGCATGAATGACCCGATGATGTCTTTTTCGGTTTCCGATGCTGCGGACAAGTTCGAGCACACGGAAAAGGATGTTCTGCGCGCGCTGAGATACTGGGAAAAAATGCGCCTTCTGCGCCTCGAATTTGACGAAAACGGGGAATTGACCGGCATTTGCTTCCCCGACGCCTCAAACGCGCTCCCTGCCGGTTCCGCCGTGTCTCCCGCACAGCCTGCCACGGTCGCGCAGACGCCCGTAAAGGCCGATAAAAGCCCCTCCAGGGGGAATGCCCGGGCGGATGGGCCCTCTCCCCGCAGAACCTACAGTGCGGCCGAGCTGCGCCGCCTGAAGGAGGAGTCCGATATTCAGGAGCTCTTATTTGTCGCGGAGCACTACATCGGCCACACCTTAAACCCGACCGAGATGAACGCGATCCTCTACTGGAAGGAGGAGCTTCATTTTTCCGGCGACCTGATCGACTATCTGATCGAATCGTGTGTGACAAAAAACCACAAGAGCGTACACTATATGGAAAAGATCGCCCTTTCCTGGGCGAAGGCCGGCATCACGACCGTGACCGCCGCCAAGGAGGAGTCCAGCGCCCACAACGGGCTTGCCGCCGCCGTTCGCAGGGCGTTCGGCATCCAGGGACGCGACTTTGTGCCCTACGAAAAAAGCTTTCTCGACAAATGGCAGAAGGAATTCGGCTTTGACGGCGAAATTGCCGCCTGCGCCTGCGAGCGCACGATCCGCAGCATTCATCAGGTGAGCTTTGAGTACGCGGATTCCATCTTAAAAAACTGGCACAGCCACGGGGTTCGCACGATGCAGGATGTACAGGCGCTGGACGCGCTGCATCAGGAGCGGACGCGGGAGATACCGCCGGCACGCACCGGAAACGGCCCCCGCAAAAACCGCTTCAACGATTTTCCCCAGCGCTCCTACGACACCGGCCAGTTGGAAAAGGAATTATTAAACTATGGCATTAACTAACAGTCAGTACGACCAGATCATGCGAACCTACGAACGAAAGCAGCGCGACGCGCGGCTTGCCTTAGAGCAGGAAAAGGCCGCGCTCTACGCCGCCGTTCCCGCGTTAAAGGAGCTGGACGATCAAATCGCAGCCTTTAGCGTCTCGCAGGCGAGACTGCTCTTAGCGGGCGATACCGGCGCGCTGGAGACGTTAAAGAACCGTCTCGCACAGGCGCGCGAGAAGCGCGCACGGCTGCTTGCCGCCGCCGGCTGCCCGTCCGGGGGCCCACAGCTGCGCTACGACTGCCCCGACTGCCGGGACACCGGCTACATCGGACGTGAGCGCTGCCACTGCTTCAAACAGGCGGCCATCGATCTGCTCTATACGCAGTCCAACATCAAAACGATCCTCGAATCCGAGAATTTCGACACGCTCACGCTTGACTACTACAGCGATCGTCCGGTCGACCCCTCCACGGGACGCAGCCCGCTCGACAACGCGCGAATTGCACTAAAGGCGTGCCGCTCCTTTGTCGAGCAGTTTGACAGCGCCTTTCAGAACCTTTTTTTCTACGGCTCTACCGGCGTGGGGAAAACCTTTTTGTCAAATTGTGTGGCAAAAGCGCTCATAGACAGCGGACATTCTGTTTTGTACTTTACATCCTTCCAATTATTTAATATATTAGAAGAGAGCAAGTTTCACGGGGATGCCGATGCGAAAAGACAGCAGAACGATCTGTTCACCTGCGACCTTCTCATCATCGACGATCTCGGGGCGGAGCTGTCAAACAGCTTTTCCGTCTCCCAGTTATTTTTATGCCTGAACGAACGCCTGCTTGGAAGACGATCCACGGTGATCTCGAGTAATCTGGATCTGGACAAGCTTTTTTCTACCTACTCCGAGCGGAGCTTCTCCCGGATCATCAGCAGCTACATGCTGCTCAAGCTCACCGGGGAAGATATCCGGCTGAAAAAACGGACACACTAAAACTTACATACACGACACACGTACATACGGAGGAAACTATTCATGGCGAATGAAGAAATTCAATTGGAATCTATTCCCCACGGCAAGCTTGGACTTATCACTCTGGAGAGCAGCGCACGGCTTGGAAAAAAGGTCGACCAGTATCTTGTAAAATGGCGCTCCACCAGACAGCAGCTTCATCCGAACGACATTGCGTTCAAGGGCTACCAGAGGGATACCTACCTGATTGACCACACGCTGCCGCGCTTTGGCAACGGTGAGGCAAAGGGCACCATCAAGGAATCGGTGCGCGGAGACGATCTCTTTATTATGCTGGATGTCACAAATCGAAGTCTGACCTACAAGATGTGCGGGCAGATCAACCACATGTCCCCCGACGACCATTTTCAGGACCTCAAGCGCATCATTGCCGCCGCCGGCGGAAAGGCAAAGCGTATCAACGTCATTATGCCCTTTCTGTATGAGAGCCGCCAGCACAGGCGTTCCTCCCGCGAGTCGCTCGACTGTGCCCTCGCCCTGCAGGAGCTTGTAAATATGGGTGTCAAAAATATTATCACCTTTGAGGCCCATGATCCGCGTGTCCAGAATGCGATCCCGCTCTACGGCTTTGAATCGGTTACGTGTGCCTATCAGTTCGTGAAGGCGCTCTGCCACCATGTGGACGACCTCGTGTTTGACAACGACCACATGATGATTATCAGCCCGGATGAGGGCGGCACCGACCGTGCCGTTTACCTTGCGAATGTCCTCGGCATCAACGTCGGCATGTTTTACAAGCGACGCGACTACAGCCGCATCGTGGACGGGCGCAATCCGATCATCGCCCATGAGTTTTTGGGCTCCTCCGTGGAGAATAAGGACGTCTTTATTATTGACGACATGATTTCCTCCGGCGAGAGCATGATCGACGTGGCCACCGAGCTGAAAAAGCGAAAGGCGAAGCGCATCTTCGTCATCTCCACCTTCGGGCTTTTCACCAACGGTCTCGAAAAGTTCGATGAGGCAGTGGAGCAGGGCATCATTTACCGCCTGCTCACGACCGACCTGACATACCAGTCCGACGAACTTTTGAGCCGTGACTACTAGGTGAGCTGCGGCATGAGCAAATATATCGCCTATATCGTCGATACCTTAAATCATGACACGTCTGTCAGCGAGCTGTTAAATCCGTATGACAAGATTAAAAAGGTGGTGGCCAACTACAGCGCCGGCACCTTAAAATAGAAAAACTGCACAATCGCTTCCCCGCATCCGTGCACAACAAAAAATCCGGTTCGCATGAACCGGATTTTTAAATTCCTGATACGTCTGAACTAAAAAAGATCAACTCTTCCCGCAACCTTCTCGTTGATCACATAATATGCTGCATTGTCCTCCGGCTTTAAGTAAACCTTCAGCGTCTTAATGGAGGATGCCCTGTGGCCCTGTCCGACATATTCCTCTCTGATCTTGTCTACGGCTGCCTGTACGGATGATTCGCTTGCTCCATATTGTACATAAATCTCAGGAATGCCTGCCTCTTTCTTTGCGGCTTCCTTCGCTTTTGTCGTCTTGTTCTTGCTGCCGGGCTTGCGTCCGGGTCTCTTCTTCTCGGGTTTGGCTTCTCCAGCGGGCGCCTCTTCGGTCTTCACTTCCTCAGCTTTTGCCAGCGCTGCCTCAACCATGGTCTTTCCTGCCTCTACGGCTTCCTCGGCCTTTTTCGCTACTGCGGTTGTTACTGCCTCTACAGTGTCCTTTGCGTTTGCCATCTCTCAGTCCTCCTATGATCTGATTTTTACTTTTAGCTGCAAACTAAAAACTTTTCCATTGCTACGAGTGCTTCCTCTTCATCGGTTCCGTCAGCTACAATATTTACAGTCATTCCCGATGTCGGATTAAATGCCATAATTCC
>CAMTZV010000120.1 GCA_947086625.1 uncultured bacterium
CGAGCTCTACACGACCACGAGTGAGGAGACGACGGAGGACGCGATCTATGATGTGGCGGCGGCGGGGATGCCGGATGAGGACGGCGACCCGGATACGCACACGGTTTACAGCCTGATCGGCGATTATGACCCGGACGAGAAGCCGGAGGACCATAAGCCGTGCAAGGTCATCGCCTACCACTGCATAAAGAGCGGGAAGGAGGTCTCGGGCGCATACGACGCGGGATTGTACTACGGCTTTTATATCCCTGACGATGTGACCTCGACAAAGTACGATCTGGCTGAGGCGTACCGCGAGCAGCTCGGGGTGTTTGACGGCTCCGTGCTGACGGTTTCCGTGACCTACACGGACGGAAGCAGCGCTTTGAAAGCATATGATCTGTCGGTGAAAAAGCTCGCACTGGACGCAGAGCGCAATGTCACGCAGACGGAATGGAAGGAAAATGACCCGGATATGAAGGAGGGCTATGTGTACGGCGTGATGGCGACGGAACAGTAATGATACGAAAGAAGTATTTTGCGCGGGCAGGCCCGACAAAAGGATGCTGCCATTCGTGCCGTTTTAGTGACAATTCACGCCTGGCAAAGCTTTTGTGCTTTATCATGCGGTATAATAGGATAGCCGGTTGTGTTTGAATGCAACGTTTGAATGCAAAAAGAAAGGAGATAAAAAGATATGAAAAGGCTATCTGAGGTTTACGGGCGTCGGTTCGGCATGTATATAGCGGGTGTATTGCTGGCGCTCGGAATTGTTACCTGGCTAAGCGGCGCAGAGCCGGTGGAGGCGGCCCAAAAAATACCGATTTCTTCCGTGGAGGATTTGCGGAACATGGAGAATGATCCGGACGGAAGCTACTACCTGACGAAGGACATCAAGCTCCCGAAGAACATGGAGGGGCTGTTTGCAACCCCGTATTACAACGGAACGAGCGAGCCGTTTACGGGGACGCTGGACGGCAGGGGCCACAAGCTGAAGGGCTTTACCTGCCATGCGGGCGATGACGGCGAATATAAGGTGGTCAGCCTGTTTTATGTGGCATCGGGCGCGACCTTCAAGAACCTGACGCTTTCCGATGTGGACATTGATGTCAATTCCGGCACAGAGTTCGCCTTTGTATCCGCGCTGGTAGAGAGCGCGAGGGAGTGCAAATTCAGTAAGGTGAGGGTTTCCGGGAAAATTACCGTCAAGGGGAACAACAGGGACAAGGAGGGCACGCACTGCGAAGTGGGCGGATTGGCTCGCGAGACCAGGGGTTGTAGCTTCACGGACTGCTCGAACAGCTTGAAAATTAAGGTCAGCTGTAAGAACCTGAGAAAATTGCGGGTTGGCGGGTTTGCGGCGTATATGTACAGCAGCCCCGTCGAAAAAAATTGCAGGTTTTCCGGCAGTGTCCAGGTGAGCTGCACAGCGACGCCTGACATGTATAAATACGGATATCTGGTGGCAGGGCACGGCGCGGAGCTGAGCGACGCTCGATTTACCGGCTGCGTCAATTCCGGGAACGTTACGCTGAAGCTGAAAAAAGTGAAAGGATACGATGATACAGTTGGCGGTGTCAACGTTGCCGGGCTTGCCAATGGCTCGGCGAACATGACAGGCTGCGGGAACAGCGGAAACATTAAGGTATACGCCCCGGATATAGAGGATATTGTAATGGGGTTTGGGCTGCTGGCCGGAGTGTCATCTATTAAAGAGGACAACAACACAGATTATCTTACAAGGTGCTGGAATTCAGGCAGGGTGAGCGCAACCGGCGGCAGGCGGACGTTCGCGGGCGGACTCTGTAAGAAGGCTCACAGGATCAGAGAGTGCTATAACAAGGGCACAATCTATGCAAAGGGCGAAAAAGGCCCGACCAACTATCCGTCAGAGGCCGCAGGTCTGGCGATAGAGGCCTGGCGGGTAAACAACTGCTACAACGTGGGAGATATTACGGTGAAAGGCGCCGGCAAGGCAGGCGGCCTCGTGAAACTCGTGGAGGTGGACGGAAACTGTACAGGTAACTATTCAACCGGGAAGGTGAAATCAAACGCTTTCGGCGGCTACGACACCAGCGCTGCGTTGTTCTATTCCGGCGGGGTTAAGGCGATGATGGAAAACAAGACCTTCTGCTTTAACAACTATTATAAGAGCGGCTATCCGTATGGACAGGGCGGCGAAGGCGGCGAATACGGCATAGCAAAGCAGCTTTCAACGAAGGTGTCCCAGATTACGAGCCAGAGCTGCCCGAAGCTCTCCTCAAAGTATTGGATTTATTCGTCCAAATATAAGCGGCTGGTACTCAAAAACAATCAGGAGAAATAAACGCGCATATGGAAATGGCCTGGAGCTTCCGTCTATAACGGAAGACCAGGTCATTTTATCGATAAGAATTCAAAGTAGTTATTGACAACTAACAAAAAGAAGTATATACTAACTAGTGAAACAGGAAAGCGAATGAGCACGGGCACCGGTCAGCAGCGCGCAGATACAACATCAAAGCGCATATGGCGGACGAAAGAGCGGAAAGGAGACAGCGTATGCCTTTGACAATGGTAAAGCAGGGCGAGCCGGGTACGATTCAGCGGGTCGGCGGAAAAAGTGAAACAAAAAAATTTCTGGAGACGCTCGGGTTTGTGGCCGGGAGTGCGGTCACTGTCGTTTCAACCGCGGGAGGGAACCTGATCGTGAATGTGAAGGATTCCCGCGTCGCGCTTGGGAAGGACATGGCGAACAAAATTTTCGTTTTCCAATAAGCAGAATGGAGGAGTCTATGAGTACATTGAAGGAAGCGAAGGTCGGGCAGACCGTGAAGGTCGTCCGGTTAAGCGGCGAAGGGCCGGTGAAGCGGCGGATTATGGATATGGGAATCACAAAGGGCGTTGAGGTCTACGTGCGCAGGGTGGCGCCTCTGGGCGACCCGGTTGAGGTGCGTGTACGCGGCTATGAGCTGTCGCTGCGGAAAGCGGATGCGGAGATGATCTGCGTTCAGTGAAGCGCGGAAGGTGCTTTTTATTTTTAGACAGGAGTTAGCAAAAACTAATAAAAGAGAGATCGATAAAATAAAAGTTATATATGAAAAACATGATGTGCGCGGCTGTATCCGGGCAGCGGACGATCCGGCGTGCAGCATACATATTTTCAGGAAAGGAAGACGATTATGGCAGTAAAAATTGCACTTGCCGGGAATCCGAACTCCGGCAAGACGACGTTGTTTAATGCGCTGACCGGCTCCAACCAGTTTGTGGGAAACTGGCCGGGCGTAACGGTGGAGAAAAAGGAGGGGAGGCTCAAAGGGCATAAGGATGTGGTGATCACGGATCTGCCGGGCATTTACTCGCTCTCCCCGTATACGCTGGAGGAGGTCGTAGCGAGAAATTACCTGATCGGAGAACGGCCCGACGCGATCCTAAACATCGTGGACGGGACGAATCTGGAGCGCAACCTGTATCTGACGACACAGCTTTTGGAGCTTGGCATTCCGGTTGTGGTCGCCGTCAATATGGCGGATATACTGGCGAAAAACGGCGACAGGCTTCAGATATCGGAGCTGTCAGAAAAGCTGGGCTGCGAGGTGGTGGAGATATCCGCGTTAAAGGGAACCGGCGTCACGGAGGCCGCGGAGCGTGCGGCTGCGCTGGCGTCAGGCAAAGCCCCGGAGCTTGCTCCGATCCGTTTTGGCGCAGACGTTGAGGAGGCGATCGCCGCGGTCGGAAAAAAGCTCTCCGGCGTGGGCGAGGCGCAGAGACGGTTTTTCGCCGTCAAGCTGCTGGAGCGCGACGAAAAGATCGGGGAGCATTTAAGCGTGGTTCCGAACGTCGATGCGGAGATTAAAGCGCTCGAGGACGCGATGGACGACGATGCACAGAGCATCATCACAAACGCGCGCTATGAATATATCTCTTCGATCATCGGCAGCTGCATTTCAAAGGCGAAGGGCAGAGAAGCGCTGACGATCTCCGACAAGATTGACCGGGTTGTGACAAACCGGATTCTGGCGCTGCCGATTTTCGCGTTTGTCATGTTTATCGTGTATTACGTATCGGTATCTACGGTCGGAACTCTGGTGACGGACTGGACAAACGACGTGCTGTTTGGTGAGATCATCCCTCCGGCGATTGAGGCGGGGCTGGATGCCATCGGCTGCGCCGGCTGGCTCTCGGGGCTCATTCTTGACGGAATCGTGGCGGGCGTGGGCGCCGTGCTCGGCTTTGTGCCGCAGATGCTTGTGCTGTTTTTGTTCTTCGCATTTTTAGAAGGCTGTGGGTACATGGCGCGCATCGCGTTTATTATGGACCGCATCTTTCGCAGATTCGGGCTGTCGGGCAAATCGTTTATCCCGATGCTGATCGGCTCCGGCTGCGGTGTGCCGGGCATCATGGCATCCCGTACGATCGAGAGCGATCGTGACCGGAAAATGACGATCATGACGACGACGTTTGTGCCCTGCGGCGCAAAGCTGCCGATTATCGGGATGATCGCGGGTGCCTTTTTCGGAAATTCCGGCTGGGTTGCATGGAGCGCATGGCTCGTCGGCATCGCGGCGATCGTCTGCTCCGGCATTATATTAAAAAAGACAAGGATGTTTGCGGGCGATGCGGCGCCGTTTGTCATGGAGCTGCCCGCCTATCACATGCCGACCGCCGCAAACGTGCTGCGCTCCATGTGGGAGCGGGGCTGGTCCTTCATCAAAAAAGCGGGCACGATTATTCTGCTTTCTACGATCGTGCTGTGGTTTCTGATGAGCTTCGGCTGGATCGACGGTGGCTTTACCATGCTTGAGGCAGAGCAGCTCGACGCGAGCATTCTGGCGAAAATCGGAAGCGCGATCGGCTGGATCTTTGCGCCGCTGGGCTGGACGCAGGGCGGAGCGGGCTGGCGGATGGCGGTCGCCGCAGTCGGCGGACTGATCGCAAAGGAGAACGTTGTTGCGACGTTTGGTATGCTCTTCGGCTTTGCCGAGGTCGCCGAGGACGGCGCAGAGATCTGGGGGCAGCTCGCTCAGGTGATGACGCCCCTCGCTGCCTATGGATTTATGGTGTTTAACCTGCTGTGCGCGCCGTGCTTTGCGGCGATGGGTGCGATCAGGCGCGAGATGAACAATACAAAGTGGTTCTGGTTTGCAATCGGCTATCAGAGTATGCTCGCCTATCTTGTGGCGATGTGCATTTACCAGATCGGCTCTGTGTTTACGACCGGCGCGTTTGGCATCGGCACGGTCGCCTCGATCCTGCTTGTGATCGGCTTTCTGTATCTTCTCGTTCGTCCTCAGAGAGCGGGAGGCGGCGCGGAATCGACGGTTCAGGTTGCGAAAGCCGGATGATTTGATATAATGAAACGTGAGGCAGAGGACGCTTTATCGAAAAGGAGGAGATCGCAAATGGGAACATTTCTCGTACTGGCCGCCCTTTGTGCGGCGGTGGCGTTGATCATCCGGGGCATGATCAGAGACAAAAAAAGTGGCAGGGGCGCCTGCGGCGGAGACTGCAGCCGCTGTAAGGGGTGCCGTTAAACGCCAAAGAAATTTGCAAAAACAGAGCCTCCATGCAGGCATGACGTCTGTATTTTGTGCAAATTGCCCTGGCTCTGAGCCGATACATACAATGGAAGCCATAAGCGAAGAAGTCGGGGGACATTCCGCCGGCTTTTTTGCGTAATCTGTGATTGCCTTTTTTGAAGAAAACGTCTACAATAGTTGAAAAGGGAAACGGTAATTGTTGGCAATGGATA
>CAMTZV010000121.1 GCA_947086625.1 uncultured bacterium
TGGCGTTTAACTCGTCGTACTTTTCAAACACCTGCGAAAAATGGTGATGCGTCCGCATCATGAGCAGCGTCAGCAGCGCGCCGAGCAAAATGACCGCTGCGAGATACACGTTTGCAAGCCTGGGGCAGATGACATAGCTCATCGCCATCGCACAGATCATGCTGATCGGCGCGCGGATGCACATGCGAAGAATCATCTGATAGGCGTTCTGTAAATTCGTTACGTCCGTCGTCAGACGCGTCACGAGTCCTGCGGTTGAAAATTTGTCGATGTTTGCAAAGGAAAAGGTCTGGATGTTTTCAAACATCGCCGCCCGCAGATTTTTCGCAAAGCCCGCGGACGCCTTCGCCCCGAAATGACCGCCGCCAAGTCCGCCGAGCAGACCGACGAGCGCGATCACAAGCATCGCGAAGCCGACCCGGTAAATGTGGCCCAGATCGCCCTTATCCACGCCGTCGTCGATGATCGACGCCATGAGAAACGGGATGATCGTCTCCATCAAAACCTCTAAGATCATGCACAGCGGGGTGGCAAAGGAGGCCGCCCGGTACTGTCTGATCTGGGACGCTAATGTTTTTACCATGTATGTATCACTTCCTTGAATTTGTGTGTTTTTCTATATCGGACGCTGCCGAAGGGCTGTCTTTCCCTGCTAAAGACACGCTTTCGCTCGGATAAAAACGTAACGGATGCTAAGCTCGAAAATACCTCGCTAAGCACCGACGTTTTTATGACGGTCTTTATGCAGGGACAGCCAACCCTCCGGCGGCTGGTTATCGAGTGCTCGCACAAGATCGTACAGGATGTGCTGTCCCGGATTCCGTCATTTCTGCGACGGATCGGTCGTGAGCACGAGCTGCTCCATCTCGTAGATCATGCCCTGCCTGAGATCGAAGGGCCACGGCACGCTGCGGCTGTCGGTGAGCAGCAGATTTTTCCCGTCCACGCGGCGTTTCAGATCGCCGAGCGCCTGATACGCGCCCTCCACGCCGCCCGGCACGCCCGCGCGCGATTTCTCCGCGGCGACAAAGAGCCTGCGCCCGGCCGACGCGAGCAGCTTGTCGTTCAGCTCCTCCATGAGCAGGCTGTTTTCCTGTGCGATGCGCTGGAAGAGCGTTCCCTCGCGCTGTGCGATTGCCTGCATATACGCCTCCCAGATCCACGGCAGCATGTGGTTGACCTGGCTGTGCACGCCCGCGACCGCCACGTAGTCCGCCCACGGGAGCACAAGCTTTTTCCGCTGCGCGCGCGAGAAAGTATACATCTCCTCGACCATCGGCAGCGCGTACTCCGCGAGTGCCCCGAGGTCGATGCCCTTGCCGTGCCGGTTGATCGCCCCCTGCACCTTCACGCAAAAGCTCTGGTACTGCTGCGGCTGTATCCCGAGCAAATCGCCCGTCAAAAGCTTAAATTTTTTCCGCCGCGCCGCCGGAACCCTTCTCAGGCCCTCCCGCATCGGCTGTTCCTCCAGATCGAACAGATAAATTTTTCCGTAAAATTTTGAAAAATGCTCCAGATCGTAGTCGTTGCACGCCCCCGCGCCCACGATCAGAATGCTCGTGTCGCGCTTGCTGTAGCGGATGATCCAGTCGCTCCACTGCTTGCGGTAGTCCGCCCAGTCATCCCATGCCCGCGGCATCACGTGCCGCTTTTCCAGTGCGTCGTATACAGTCATCATATGTTCCACATCCCATCAATTATTATTTCTATAATATATAAGAATACAGTTCAGCCCGCGCATCAGATGCCACCCGATGGCTGAACTATTACTTATTCTCACGTAACCGTTCAGCCCGCGCCATTCGCAGAGGCGCCTACGGCGCTTTCTCGCTGCTGACGCAGCTAACTCTGCTCAAACCTGGCGCTCCGCTCATCGTCTGCGTCATGCGCTTACTCATGCAAGCATGGTTCGCACATTTCCTTGACGATGGCTGAACTATTACTTATTTTACCATATTCTCCCCACTTGCCAATAGACTTTTTCTCAAAACATGCTATAATAAACCATAGTAAAAATATCCGCACAGAAAGCCGCAGCTTTGGAGGTCACACAATGCCGGCATTACAAGCCCTGCTGCAAAAAGCAGATTCCTACAGACAAAAAATATCCTCTGCCCGGCCGCTGGCAAAGGAAGAACTCAAATCTCTGGATCAGTATTTCCGTATCGGCTTTACCTACAGCAGCAATGCTCTGGAAGGGAATACCCTTACGCTGTCCGAGACAAAAATACTTCTGGAGGACGGCATCACCGTCGGCGGACGCCCGCTGAGGGACTGCTATGAGGCCGTCGGACATGGGGCCGCCTATGACTTCATGCTTGAGCTGGCAAGACAGCCGGATCTGAAGATCACAGAGAACTCCATCCGAAAGCTGCACCGCCTTTTCTACCAAAAGGTCGACGCAGATCAGGCGGGCCTCTACCGTACCGTTCAGGTTTACATTTCCGGCACGGAATATGTACCGCCATCGCCGGAGGATGTTCCGCAGTTTATGAGGCATCTGGAAGATCAGATCCGTTCCTCACGGCCCGCCCTGCACCCGATCGAGCTGGCGGCCATGGCGCACAAGCGTCTGGTCGACATTCATCCATTCGTTGACGGCAACGGCAGAACCGCCCGGCTTTTGATGAACCTTATTCTCGTAAACGCCGGCTATGGCGTGGTATCCATTCCGCCAATACGGAGAAACGACTATATCGATGCCCTGTCCGCTTCCAGACGGCTCTATGATATAGAACCGTTTTCCACGCTGATTGCCGAATGTGTCATTGAGACCGAACGGGATTACTGTCGCTTGCTCAAAATATAAAAAACGATCAACTACCCACCACGAATCAGAGCTATGAAAAATTACAAGCTTCTTATTGCCTACGACGGCACAAGATATTTCGGCTGGGAGCACCAGCCGGGAAAAGATACCATACAGGGAAAGATTGAGACCGTGCTGCAGCGCATGTGCGGTATGGCGGACGTCCCGGAGGTCATCGGCGCGGGGCGCACCGACGCGGGCGTGCACGCAAAGGCGATGACGGCCAGCGTCTGGCTTGAGACGCCGCTCTCCCCTGTGCAGATACAGGACTATTTAAACCGCTACCTGCCCGACGACATCGGCGTCACCGATGTGCGCGAGGCGTCGGAGCGCTTTCACGCCCGCTACAACGCGGTCGGGAAAACCTACTCCTACACGTGCTACGTCGGGACGGGCAAGCCCGTCTTCCGGCGCCGCTACGTCGCGCGGCTCGACTTTGAGCCGGACGTGGACGCCATGACAAGAGCCGCGGCCCATTTGCAGGGCGAGCACGACTTTAAGAGCTTTTGCGGCAACCCGAAAATGAAAAAATCCACGGTTCGCCTCGTGGATTCGATTACAATCAAGCGCAGTAAAAACCAGATTTATTTCACGTTTCACGGGACGGGCTTTTTGCAGCATATGGTGCGCATCATGGTCGGCACGCTGCTTGAGGTCGGCGCGGGCAGGATGCGCCCGGAGCAGATGACAGCGCTGCTGGAAGCAAAAGACAGGCGCATGGCAGGGCCAACCGCCCCGGCGAGCGGGCTTTGTCTGGAAAAGGTTGACTACTAGGAGGTAACAATGACTGATATCAAATTAGGCTCCCATGTCGGCATGTCCGGCAAGGATATGTTTTTAAATTCGGTAAAGGAAGCGCTCTCCTACGGCGCAAACACGTTCATGGTTTACACCGGAGCGCCGCAGAACACGCGCAGAAAGGATATTTCCGAGCTGAATATCGACGCGGCCCATGCGCTCATGCAGGAAAACGGCATCGAGGAATTTGTCGTGCACGCGCCCTACATCATCAACCTCGCCAACACCGTAAAGCCCGAGACGTACGAGCTGGCGGTGAGCTTCCTTCGCACGGAACTACAGCGCACGGTTGCGATGGGCAGCCACGTGCTCGTCCTGCACCCCGGCTCCCATGTGGACGCGGGCGTGGAGGCCGGGACCGCGCAGATCATCAAGGGCTTAAACGAGGTACTGACCCCGGATTTAGACTGCTTTGTCGCGCTCGAGACGATGGCGGGAAAGGGCTCGGAGATCGGGCGCAGCTTTGAGGAGCTCGCCGCCATCTACGACGGCGTCCGTTGCAGCGACAAGCTGCGCGTCTGCTTCGACACCTGCCACACCCACGACGCGTGGTACGACACAGCGGGAGATTTTGAGCATGTGATCGAGGAATTTGACCGCATTTTAGGAAAAGACCAGATCGCGGTCTTCCACATCAACGATTCCAAAAACGTGCGCGGCGCGCACAAGGACCGCCACGAAAACCTCGGCCTTGGCGCGATCGGCTTTGCGGCGCTGCAAAAAATTGTCTGGCACCCGGACTTCCTCGACGTCCCGAAAATCCTCGAGACGCCGTGGATCAAAAACCCCGACGACCCGAAGGATGTGCGGGCACCGTATAAGGAGGAAATCGCAAGGCTGCGGGCGAGGCCTGAAAAATAAAACTCCGGCTCAACGACGCATACGCGGCATTGAGCCAGAGCACAGTCTCTCAAAAAAATTCTATTTTTCTGCACGCAAAGGCGCCCTACACTTCAAACAGCGACGCCTTCTGCGACAAGCCGGACACCTTTTCGCTCGTCTCATTTGCCAGCCCGACGACCTCCGTTGCCTTTGACGTGATCTCCGTGCTGCTCTGGGCGATCGTTGTGATGCCTGTCGCGGATTCCTCCGTCGCAACCGCGACATCCCTGATTGCCGACGCAATGTATTTAATCGTGCCGAGCACCTGCTCCGCCGACTGGTCAAAGCCCGATACCATCGAGCTGATATTGTCCGCATCGGCATTGTACTGCCTGCTTGTCTGCGCCATATTCTCATAATCCTGCATAACGGTGCTCTCGATAAACTCCAGGATTCCCTGCGCGCATTTGCTCAGATTTTCAACGCTTTGTACCACCTCTCCTGTGATCGTCTGAATCTGGCTGGCCGACGCCTTGGAATCATCCGCCAGATTGCCGATCTCGCTCGCCACCACGGCAAACCCCTTGCCGAATTCTCCGACCCGCGCCGCCTCGATGCTCGCGTTCAGCGACAGCAGGTTCGTCTGTGAAGTAATCGAGAGAATCGCATCCGACAACGTCTTGATCTCCTCAATCTTTGCCGCATCCGCAATCGCCTGCTGCAGCGTCTCCATGGACTGCCGGGAAATACTCATGGCATGTTCCTTTGAGCGTATGGTCGCCTGTTCCAGCTCCTGCGCCCGCTGCTTGATCTCCTGAGAGGTCTGGCTGCCGTCGCCCGCAAGTCTTGCGACATCCTCAAGACGCTCCTGTGCCTCCATCGCAACGTTCGAGATCTGCTCGACCGTCGCCGCCGTCTCCTCCGACGAGGCCGCAAGCTCCTGCACCGTCGCCGATACGCCCTCCAGATCCGACATCAGGCTGCCAAGCTCGCTCTTCTGCTTATCCGCATAATTTGACACGCCGCCCGAGCTTTCCTTTACCGCCGAAATCGTATCGCGCAGTCCGCTCTGCATCTGCTTCAGGCCATTCGCCAACTCCCCCGACTCGTCCCTTGCCCGCAGCAGCTTCTCCGGTATCGGACGGGTAAAGTTGCCCTGCGCGATAAACGCCAGCTCGTCCCTGACCGCGAGAAGCGGCCGGACAATCCTGCCCGCGACCACGTATGAGATCCCGGAAAACAACACGATCGACGCAATGCAG
>CAMTZV010000122.1 GCA_947086625.1 uncultured bacterium
ATTGTGTTCTTTGCTTTCCTTATCCCCGGCCTTCCCTTTTCATACAGCTGCATCAGAATATCCGAAATCTGTGTCAGCAGGTAGTGGCATTTCATTGCATTATAGTCCAGGCTGTCCGCATGCTGGATGTCATAACGGATGTTTTTCTGTATATTGAAACCCTGATTCTCTATGCACCAGCGTTTCCTCCCCGCATTTGCGAATCCAGCTGAATTGGAAACTCTCACTGTAAGGTCTGTGAGCCACTGGAACGTCAGCATCCTTGTTTTCCCTGTCTTTTCCTCCGTCTCTTTTATCCCCAGTGCCAGCAGCGTCAGGCTGTATCCCCTGTAATCAATTTCCGGCACCCATTCCATATGCTGCTTCCTGTTCACCCTGCCTTTGCGCGGATATGTCTCTGCAATTGCCCTGTCCAGGCTTTCTGAACCGCCAAAACCACGTATGCTGCGGTATTCCTCCGCAACTGACGGGATGCTTCCGTCCTTGTAACGGACCAGGAAATGCCAACCGTTGTCCTTTATGCACGTTTCAAATACCGGCTCTGATGCATACAGGCTGTCTGCCAGGACGCATATGTTAAGGCGCGGGTATTCCTTTTTCAGCTTTTCCGCCAGCCGTTTAAACGCTTTTGTTTCACAGTCATTTTTGGATACGTCCTCGTTTTCATTTTCAATAAATTCCGTGCCGATGCTGACAACAAAACCATCCCCAAGGACAAGCTTTGCCTCCAGAACATGGTGGTAATAAACCGCCTGTTCCTTTTCCGTCCCTTTATGCAAGACTTTTTTCAGACAGTGCGGGCAGTGCCTTTCCTTAAAATGGAACAGTCCCGTGGCGTCAAAAATAATCATCCAGTATTTCCCAAGCAGCCTTGCATCTTCAAACTTTCTCCTGCGCAGGAGTGCATGGATCATCAGGCTGCGGAGTTTTTCCAGTTCTTCCGTATCCATTCTCGAAAGGAATTCATTAATGGTCACATAATGCGGGAGAAATTCATGTTCCGGCACGTCGAGCGCCGTGCAGAGGTTTTTCACGCATTCATCTTTTATGAATTCATCCGTCATCTGCTGCATGCTGCCAATACAGCAGACATTCTTCATAATAACTGTCATCAGCATGACTTCTGTTTCATATGTCCAGAATTTTCTTGGATCCTTAAGGCTGGAAAGCCAGTGGATAAAATCAGGAAAATACAGCTTCATAATCCGGCAGAAATGCACAAAATCTTTTTCGTATTTTTTCTTATCCCTTCTTCTTTCGGTTCTCGTCACTATAAAATCTCCTTTGCGAAAAACTTTTTCTTTATGTTACCATAAATGGTATGAAAAAGCAGCTTTAAAGCAGTTTCCACAGTGCGAGAAAATTTTACCTTTCAAAGCTGTTGTCTTTTATCTGTGCAATATAAAGGTTGGATACATTTAAACCATGCTTCTCCTGCACATAAGCCTTAATCTTCTGGTATGTAGCCTTGTCCGCTGGCGTGTAATTGCTCTCTGCACCAGGCTCCATTGTTACCTCAATCTTAGGTGTATCTTTTTTGAGGGATAATTTGACAACCGTCTCAACATCATCCGTAAACGGAAACATATCCACCGGCTGGCATTCCTGCGGCACATAGCCCTTCTTTCGCAGCTCCTTTAAATCCCTGCCGAGCGTCTCGGGGTTGCAGGAGATGTAGACGATGCGCTGCGGGGCGAGCTGTGCCAGCGCCTGCAAAAACTGTGGTGAGCTGCCGCTTCGCGGCGGGTCCATGAACACCACGTCGACCTGCCCGCGCTCTTTTTCGGGAACCGCAGCCAGCTTTTTCATGTAGTCGCCCGCGTCCCCGTGATGAAAGGAAATATTTTTGCAGCCCGAGCGCTTCGCGTTTGCCGCCGCATCACGCACCGCGGACGGGTTTAACTCCACGCCGATCACCCGTTTCGCCTTCGCCGCCGCGGTCATGCCGATCGTTCCGATCCCGCAGTACGCATCGATCACCGTCTCCCTTCCTGTCAGCCGCGCGTATTCCATCGCCTTCTCGTATAGCACCCGCGTCTGGACAGGGTTCACCTGGTAAAACGAATTCGGCGATATTCGGTAACGGTTGCCGCACAGCTCGTCCTCGATATAGCCCTTTCCATATAATATGATGTTGCGCTCCCCGAGCACCATGCTCGTGTGCCGTTCGTTTACGTTGAGCACGATCGAGGTGATCTGCGGGTGCGCGGCGAGCAGCGCCTTCACAAAGTTGTTTTTTGACGGCAGGATCGGTGAGGCAAGCACGAGCACGACCAGAATCTCACCCGTCGCATACCCCGTGCGCACCAAAGCATGGCGCAAAAGCCCATAGCCGCTGTCCTCATCATAGATCCTGATCTTAAAATCCTTCGCGAGCGCTCGTATCGTGCCGATGATCGCATCCGCCTGCCTGTTTTCGATCATGCACGCATCCACCGGCACGATGCGGTGGCTCTTTGGCTCGTAGACACCGCTGATCACATTGCCGCGTCTGTCCCTGCCAAACACCGCGTGAACCTTGTTGCGGTAATGCGTCGGATCATCCATGCCGATCACCGGATACACCTTCACATCCCCGACATTTGCGCGCACAAACGCGCGCTTCCTTTTCAACTGCTCCTCGTAGGGCACACCCTGCATCTGGCACCCGCCGCATTTTTTTGCAGCCGGGCAGCTCCCCCGCATGCCCTGTATCTGCTCCGCGCGCTCTTTTTTGCCCGGCACCATCCCGGTGCGCTTCCCATTACTCTGCGCTCGCCCGGCGCGTGTTTTTGAAAATTTTTCCTCTTTTGCCTTTCTTTGCCTGTCCATTATCGTCTCTCATCTTTCCATCACTATTTTATACCAGCATTTATACTGAGTTTGGCCTTCGGCTTTTCATATGTATACCCTTGATTGACAAGGGTAGTATAAGACTAACACAGGAACCGTGTTTTCACAACCGCCGCTGCAAAAAATATAAATCCTTTCGCCATTGACACCCTTTATGTAAACATGGTATAGTCACATTTGGATGTTTTACCGCTATGACATGACACGCAGCCGCGGGATTTATGAGCTGCAGTTTCAAGGAGAAATCTATGTTTTCCAATATGGGGGAAGAAGCGTTAGAGGCCGCCAGAACCGAGGAGGGCCGCAGCGCCTTCATCACACAGAACGAAAAATTCATTATCGGATGCGCCAGCAAATTTACCCGACGCTTCATCACCAAGAGCGACGACGAGTGGTCGATCGCCCTGATCGCATTTTCCAACGCCATGGACAGCTACGACGCGGAAAAAGGGAATTTCCAGTCCTATGCCCGGCTTCTGATTGAGCGCAGGCTGACCGACTACATCCGCACACAATCCCGTTTTCAGGGTGAGCAGTCTACCGAGCCCTATGTCTTTGAAGGAAATGTGGACGAGGACGCGGATAACGCCGCTTACCAGCTCCACATTGCCCGCGCCACGAGCACCAGCGACGAAAATCCGATCCGCGACGAAATCCTGGCGCTAAACGACATCCTCTCCGGCTACGAAATCACCTTTATGGAGCTGACGGAGTGCTCGCCAAAAGCCGCCAAAACGAAACGGGCGTGCCTGTTGGTCGTGTCGTTTTTACAGGAAAATCCACATCTTGTGGAAAAAATGCGCAGCACAAGATTATTTCCACTAAAAATTATAACAGAAAATACCAGGGTACCCCGAAAAATTTTGGAGCGTCACCGTAAATATATAATAACAGCAACGGAGATCCTATGTAATGACTTCCCACTACTACAGGAATATCTCCGGTGAGGTTAAACATGATATTATCATAATGAAAAATCCGGCCTCCGGCCCATAGAGGCAAAAAGAGAGCCGGTTAGAAAGGAGAAGGAACGATGAAAGCCGTTATTGTAGATCGGAACGGAAACGATGCCGTGGCACTCCGCGACGACGGCCGTTTTGTAAAGCTCAAAAATGAAAATTACCGGATCGGCCAGCAGATCACCCTGAAGTCACAGACCATCCGTTTCCCGAAGCAGGCTGCCATCGCTGCCTCCGCCGCGCTTGTGATTCTTGCAGGCAGCGGTTTCGGCAGATATACGTGGAGCAATCCGATTTCGTATGTCAGTCTGGACGTCAATCCTTCTATCGCTTACTCGCTCAACGAGTTTAACCGCGTCATCGCCGTAAACGGCATGAATGACGAAGGCGTCGCTGTTGTGGACGCCGTGGGCAGCTCCCTGAAAAATGTGGACATTACCACTGCTCTGACGATCACCGTCGAGCAGCTGTCCACAGAAGCTTATCTGGATGCGGAAAACACCAACTATATGGTGATCGGTGTTTACTCCGACAAGGATTCCAGGGCCGATGCTCTGATGACTACGGTGGACGCCTTTTGCACGGACACCATAGAAACCTGCTCCGTAACGACGGTAAATGTCTCGAAGGAGACAAAGGAATCTGCAGATTCCTACGGCATTACCGCAGGCAAGATGGAGCTGATCAATGAAATCGCCAGTGTCGCAAACGATCCCGATACCGTCGACCCCACTGTTTTGGCCGATTTGACGGTTGCGGAGCTGGAACAGACAAAAGAGGCGGCAGCCTCCGGCACTTCCGTACCGGATGCGGTCGCAGCGGTGGCCTCTCCCCAACCGGAGACAAAGCCCGACGCGAATGCAGTCGCTTCCGATGACAAATCCGCCGAAACCACGACCGGTGAACCGAAACCCGACGCCAGCTCGTCCGACAAAAAGGACCCGTCTGCAAACGAGCCGGTTCCCACAGCGGATGATAAGACAGGCGACAACAGCCAGAGCGTTTCCGCGGACAATTCTTCCTCCGCGAACAACCCCGCTTCCCCGGATCAACCGCAGTCCGGCAGCAGCACGGACAAAACCGGAACCGGAAGCTCTGACAAGAAGGATGAGGGCGCATCCTCCGACAAGAAGGACGAGACCACATCCTCCGACAAGAAGGATGAAGGCACATCCTCCGACAAGAAGGACGAGGACACATCCTCCGACAAGAAGGATGATGCCTCCGAGGACAGCAGCGAACAGACAAACAGCAACCTTGTACCCGAACCGGAGCCGGAGATCGTCACCGAGATTATTTCCGAAATGCTCGCCGATTCCACGTCTGATACGTCTGTCCCGACAACTACCGGCAATATGCTTAGCTAAGCTATTTCCCACATAATCGAGCAGGGAGGGGTTTCTCCCTGCTCGCCGCGCGGGGCGCATACTGCGTCAGCAGTTGATTTCTACATACGCCCCAGCGCAAAAAAAAGAGGCCGGAAAATCCGGCCTCTTTTTTGTTATGCAGCGTTGCGCTGCACAGGAAAAAATGTTACGATAGTACACAGGTAATACCAGCACAACGAATACTAAGGAGGTATTTTTCAATGAGCTTTCAAGAGGAATACAAGCAAAAACTGGTGACCGCAGATGAAGCGGTAAAGGTCATCAAATCCGGTGACTGGGTAGACTACGGCTGGTGCAACGGCACCGTGGACGCTCTGGACAAGGCGCTTGCAAAGCGTACCGACGAGCTGACCGACGTGAAGTTGCGCGGCGGCATCCTGTTAAAGCAGCCGGCCGTCTTTGAGCGTGAGGACGCAGGCGAGCATTTCTGCTGGAATTCGTGGCATATGTCCGGCGTGGAGCGAAAGCTGATCGCACGCGGCTGCGCT
>CAMTZV010000123.1 GCA_947086625.1 uncultured bacterium
ATGTACAGCCCCAGCCCCGCGCCCTCGATGTGCGCCGCGTTGTCCCCGCGCCAGAACTTTTCCTTCATATGCGAGAGCTCCTGCGCGCCGACGCCTCCGCCGCAGTCCTCCACGCCGACAAGCAGCGCCGCGTCCGAAAGCCGCGCCGACACCGTGATATCCGTGCCCGCGTATTTGTACGAGTTTGCAAAAATATTGTCAAACACCTGCTGGATGCGCAGCGGATCCGCGCGCAGCAGGCACTCCGGCAGCCCCGGCAGGCTGGCGCGGTGCAGATAGTCGGCGCCCTCCAACATCTCTTTCAGCGCGCCGCTCGCCACATCCTCCAGCGTCACCGAAAGCTGGCGCAGCTCCTCGAGCGTCGCCGTGAAAAGATTTTCGATGAGCGCGTCGATCTGATCCGCCTTGCGGATGATCTGCGTATAATTGTCTTTTAATTTCCCGTTGTCCGCAAGCGCTGCCCCGACCTCCGACGCCGCCCGGATGCTCGCGACCGGCGTTTTGATATCATGGGAGAGCTTTGCGACAAGCTCCTTTTTGCTCTCGTTCGCACGCATCTCGGCAAGCCTTGCCTTTTGCAGCTGATCGCGCATCAGATCAAAGCTCTCCGTAAACGCACCGAATAAATTATGCCTGTCCATCGCAAGCGGAATGTCAAGGTTGCCGCCCGCGATGCGCTCCGCAAGCCCCTCGAGCTTTTGAAACGGCCGGATCACCGTACGATCCAGATAGCAGGCGTAGCCCGCACAGACGCACAGCTGCGCGAACAGCAGAAATGCCAGAACCGTGCACAGGCGCTTCTGTCGCTCCGCAAACACCTGCATACAATCGTTTTTCACGATCAGCTTTCCCACCGTCCGGCCGGCCGATACGATATCGAGCACCGTATCCCGGCGCACCACAGCCTCATGGACGTCTGTGCTCTGCGCCGCGTCCGTCTTATAAAGCAGCGCCCCCTCCAGATCAAGTGCCGCATAGTCGAGCGCGGTTTTGTTTTCATGCCGTTTCAAATCGTCCCAGTCCGCCTCGACCGACCGGAGCGCCTCGTTGACCACGACCGCGTCCTGCGGCTCATACGACGGCTGCGCCGCAAACAGAAAAAGAGCCGCGGCTTCCGCGGCAAAGACAAGAAACAGGCTCATCAAAAATGTACGTTTTTTCATCGCTTTCCCCCGTTGAAACGGTAGCCGTCGCCCCAGACGGTGACAATGTACTCCGGCTCGCCCGGATCCTGCTCGATTGCCTCCCGTATTTTGCGGATGTGCACGTTGAGCGTCCCGTCGCCCGTGAATCTGTCGCCCCACACCTCCTCAAACAATTCCTGCTTTGAGACCGTCCGGTTTTCATTGCGGATCAGATACGACAGCAGCCGGAATTCAAGCGCTGTAAGCTTCACAGGCCGCTCCCCGACATACGCCTGCCGCTCGTCAAAATCGACGCGCAGCCGCCCGTCGGTGTATTCCCGCCCGTCGCCTGTCCCGTAACGCCGCAGCACCGCCTTCACCTTTGCCAGCAGCACCCCAAGCGAATAGGGCTTTCGGACATAATCGTCGCCTCCGATCGCCAGCGCCATCATCTCGTCGTCGTCGCTTAAGCGCGCCGAAATAAACAAAATCGGTATCTGCGTCCGCTCACGCAGCTCCTTACACAACGCAAAGCCGCTGCTCTCCCCCAAATTGATGTCGAGCAGCAAAAGCTGCGCCGTGTTCTCCCGCAGAAATTCCCTGCACGCGTCGGCATCGTAGACAACCGCGGTTTTCACGTCAAACAGATTAAAATATTCCGCCGTGCTGTCCGCCAGCAGCTTTTCGTCGTCGATGATCAGACAGTCATATTTCATTGCTGACCTCCATGATCTGCCGATGCGTATGAAGCGGTACGACCGGCTCGAGCGCCGAAAACAGAACGTTGCGCATTTTTCTCGTGTAGACAGTCGTACCCGTGTTCATGCGCTGGTTCATAATCAGAAGCGTCAGCTCATCTGCGGGGTCGTTCATCATGTATGCGCCCAGCCAGCCGTCCCAGCCGTACTCGCCCCGGCTTCCAAACGAAACGGCCCGCTCCGGCTCCACCAGCACGCGCATCAGATTTCCGTAGCTGTAGCCCGGCAGGCTTTCCCAGACGATACCTGCCCGCTGCGCGTCGGTGAGGCTGGCGCTCGTCAGATATTCCCACGTCTTTTCGGCTATAATCGGCGTCCCGTCCTCCGCCCGCCCGTGCGCGGTGAGCATCGCCGCAAAGCGCGCCGCGTCATCGATCGTGCCCGCCAGCCCGGCCCCGCCGGACTCAAAGGCGGGAGCTCTTTCCATGCGGGTGGACACACCGAGATGATCCGGCTCGCGCTCCCTCAGACAGCCCGACGCATCGTCCCTGTCATACACCTTTGCCAGCCGCCCCTGCTTTTCCTGCGGCACGTAAAAGCCCGTATCGGTCATGCCAAGCGGCTCGAAAATCCGTTTCCGCAAAAACTCGCCGAAGCGCATCCCGCTGATCTTTTCCACGATCGCACCGAGTACGTCCGCGCACAGCCCGTAATTCCAGCGCGTGCCCGGCTCAAACAAAAGCGGAATCTCCCCGATGCGCGACGCGATTTCCGCGGTGGCAAGCGCCTCGTCCGTGTGCAGCTTCGCGATGATCTCATCCACAAGCGCCTTCGTCTGCGCGTCCGTCTCGTCCGAGGAGCCGCCCGGATAGGAGATTCCTGCGGTCATATTTAACAAATGCCGGATCTGTACCGGCGTCTGCACGGGAATTTTTTCCCAGCCCCGCATATAATACTGATCCCGAAAGCTCGGAAAATAGTCGTACACCGGAGCTAGGAGGTCAAGCCTGCCCTCCTCGATGAGCATCATCACCGCGACCGCCGTGACCGGCTTCGTCATCGAGTAAAACCGGAAAATCGTATCCCGCGTAAGCGGCGCCTGCGCGGCGATATCCCGATATCCGGACTCAAAATAGCAAAGCTCCCTGCCGTACTGCATCGCCATACAGCTTGCGCCGGACACAAACCCGTCCGCAACCATCTCCTCTAAGATTTCCTGTAAGCGCTCCAACCGATATGGAATCACCTTCTGCACTCCGTCCATCCTGTCCTTCCCCGCTTTCTTCGCATCTGCCCATTCGCCGCATGTCTCTACTGTTCCCGGCGTTCCCCGCTGTCCGCCTCCATGGCGACCTCCATCATCCAGATATAGGCCAGCTCCATCCAGCTCTCACACGACGGCTCGATGCCGTAGCCGTCCGCCGCCTGTGTCAGCTCATTCGCAAGCCCCAGCCCATGACCGCCCTTCATATATAAATGCAGCTCCACCGGAACGCCCATCTGCCTGCACGCCATCGCCAACAGCAGCGAATTTTCCGGCGGTACCGACGCATCCTCCCCGCCGTGCCACAGAAAGGTCGGCGGCATGTCCGCATTCACCTGCTTTTCGATGGAGAGCTCCGCACGTTGTTTTTCATCCGCGGCTGCCTCTCCCATCAGATTTTGAAAGGATCCCTCGTGCGCGTATTCCCCGGCGCTGATAACCGGATAGTTCAGAATCAGGCCCGCCGGGCGCAGCTTCTCTGCCTCGCCCGCCTCTATGCCAAGTGCCTCCAACAGATACGGTTTTTTCCAGAACACGCCGTAGCACGCCGCCAGATGCCCTCCCGCGGACGAGCCCTCGAGAAAGATCTGGCGCGGGTTTATACCCCAGTCCTCACTGTTTTCGCGCACAAGCCAAACGGCCAGCGCAAGCTGAAGCAATGCGGTCGGAAACGTCTCGGGCGCAACCGAATAGCGCAGCACCGCCGCGTGGCAGCCCCGGCTGTTCCACTGGATCGCAAACTGCTCCGCCTCGCGGTTGGACAAAAATTCATATCCCCCGCCGGGACAGATCAGGACAAACGGCGCCGGCTCCATGCGCACATCCTCATACCGCGAGAGCAGATAGGTTGTGAGCACAGCCTCCTCCGTCGTATCGTCGATCGCTAATTTTATCTCTTCATGTATCATCGTTTCTCTCCTAAAATGAAATCGCACCATGCACCGGCAAGCGGACGTGCCTGTATATTATACCACCACGCAATGCGTTTGTCATTCGTTTTTCTTTCACCGCTCGTTGCATACCTCGAAGATATAAAATTTCAGATAATAGCTCTCACCCGCCGCCCACAGGATCGGATGGTCGGGCGACTGTGTGCGAAATTCCACCTGACGCAGACGTCTGTGCGCAGCACGCGCCGCCTCGCGGATCGTCTTTGCGAAGAGCTCCTGCGTCATGAAATGCGAACAGGAGCAGGTCGCAAAAAAACCGCCGTCCGCTACAAGCAAAAGCCCCTCCCGGTTGATCTCACGGTAGCCCCGGATCGCGTTTTTCGTCGCCTCCCGGGATTTTGTGAACGCAGGCGGATCGAGAATCACAACGTCGTAGCGCTCCCCGGCGGCCGCCAGCTTTGGCAGCTCATCGAACACGTCCGCACACCGGAAATGCACGCGCTCAGAAAGCCCGTTGCGCCGGGCATTTTCCTCTGCCTGGTCGATGGCAAACTGCGAGACGTCAAGCCCCGTCACATCCGCCGCCCCTGCAAGCCCCGCATTCAGCGCAAACGTTCCCATGTGCGTAAAGCAGTCGAGCACCCGACGTCCTTTGCAGATGCGCTGCATCGCCAGACGGTTGTATTTCTGATCCAGGAAAAAACCGGTTTTCTGCCCGTTTGCGACATCCACGAGATAATGCACGCCGTTCTCCGTAATCTCGACGCTCGTATCAAATTCCCCGCCAATAAATCCCTTTACCTTCGGCAGGCCCTCCTTTTTCCGCTCATTCGCGTCGCTGCGCTCATAGACGCCGCGGATGCGTATGCCGTCCGCCGCGAGCACTTCCTTCAGAAGCGCTGCGATCGTTATCTTGAACTGCTCCATGCCAAGCGCCAGACACTGCACGACGAGCACGTCCTCATATTTGTCCACGACAAGGCCCGGCAGAAAATCCGCCTCCCCGAAGATCACCCTGCAGGAGGCGGTATCCACCGTCGCCTTGCGGTAATCCCATGCCCGCTGCACACGCATCCGAAGAAACGCCTCGTCGATCTCCTGATCTGTGCGCCGCGTCATCATGCGTATCCGGATTTTGGAGTGCACGTTGAGAAACCCGCGCCCCATCGGATATCCGTCAAAATCATGTACGATCACAATCTCCCCGTTTTGAAACGAACCCGTGACCGTGTCGATCTCATTGTCAAAAATCCACAAGCCGCCCGCCTTCAGCGCACGCCCCTCTCCCTTTTTTAATGTAACGATCGCGCTCATCTCTGCCTCTCTTTTCCTGTCTCATTTTTCATATCAGTGTACCATGTTCTGACGCATTGTGCAATGCGGCATGCGCCTCTGCGAGCTACGAAAAAAGAGCCGGCACACCGACTGGCGCGCAGCTCTTTTTCATATACCCTCTTCTGTGCTATTCCATGCGGAACCGCTTTGCCTCTTCCTGAAGGCTTCCCGCGATCGCCTGATTTTCACCCATCTGTGCATTGATCGCAGAAATCTCCGATACAAGCGCCTGTATGCTCTCCGCCACGCTGCTCACACCGTTTGCACCCTCGTCAACTGCCTGGGTGATGCCGGAAAGTGCATCCGCAATACCGGAAACCATATCGACAATCTCATTGGAGCGCTCCGCATAGGTG
>CAMTZV010000124.1 GCA_947086625.1 uncultured bacterium
AGCAGTACGTGATCAACGGCAATACGCTGCGCAGCAGCGTGACCGCGATGGTTGCCTCGGTGCTGGGCATGATACCGGAGGGGCTTTACCTCATGGCGACCGTGGCGATGGCGGTGAGTGCGCTGCGGCTGGCGCGCAGGCAGGTGCTGATTCACAATATGAAATGTATTGAGACGCTGGCGCGGGTGGACGTGCTCTGCGTCGACAAGACCGGGACGATCACGGAGCCGCGCATGAGCGTTCACGCGGTGCTGCCGATGTGCGATGCGTTCGGCGCGCAGCCGGTGGAGACGTGGCTTGCCGCCTTTGCAAAGGCCCAGGCGCGGGACAATATCACGATGGAGGCGCTGCAGGACTATTACGGTAAGACGCCCGCGGCGTTTGGGGCGTCGCAGGTGCAGGGTTTTTCCTCGCGGACGAAATATTCCGGGGCAAGGCTCGCAGGGCAGACGTTTGTGCTGGGCGCGCCGGAGCTTGTGCTGCGGGAGGACTATGCGGCATGCGCTGCGCTGATCGAGGAGCACGCCCGCGCGGGCTACCGTGTGCTTGTGTTTGCCGCCTATGAAGGGGAGCTTGACGGCGGGGCCCTTGTGGGCCGGGCGCATTTGCTTGCCTGTGTGCTGCTCTCAAACCCGGTGCGCGCGGGCGCAAAGGAGACGTTTTCCTATTTCGCCGGGCAGGGCGTCAAGGTGCGCGTCATATCGGGGGACAATCCGGCGACTGTCTCTGAGGTGGCAGAGCAGGCGGGCATCGCGGACGCGGGGCGCTTCGTGGATGCCTCAACGCTGAGAACGCCGCAGGCGCTGGCGGATGCAGCCACAAGCTTCACGGTGTTTGGCAGGGTGACGCCGGAGCAAAAGCGCGCGCTCGTGCAGGCGATGAAGGAGCAGGGAGAGACGGTGGCGATGACCGGGGACGGCGTGAACGACGTGCTGGCGCTCAAAGACGCGGATTGCAGCATCGCGATGGCGTCCGGCAGCGAGGCGGCGTCGCAGGTGGCGCAGCTCGTTCTGCTTGACTCCGACTTTTCAAAGATGCCCTCCGTCGTGGCGGAGGGGCGGCGCGTTGTGAACAACATCGAGCGGACGGCGTCGCTGTTTCTCGTGAAAAATATTTTTTCGATGCTGCTGTCGCTCTTTTCGATGTGCATGGTGCTGGAATATCCGATGGAACCGGCGCAGATCTCGCTGATCGGCATGTTTACGATCGGCATTCCCGGCTTTTTCCTGTCGCTGGAGCCGAACAAAAACCGGATCGAGGGCAGGTTTTTGTCGAAGGTCATCTTAAAGGCGCTCCCTGCGGGGCTGACCGATTTTCTTATCGTCAGCGCGCTCGTCATGTTCAGCCGGGAGTTTGCGGTGGACGCGCAGGACGTCTCCACTGCCTGTACGGTCGTCGTGGCGGTCGTGGGCTTTATGATCCTCTACCGGATCGCGTCGCCGATGACGAGGATGCATTGGATTTTGCTGATCGGCGTCATTGCAGGCTGGCTGTTTTGCGTGACGATGGTGAGCCATCTGTTTGCGATTACAAGCATTTCAAGAAAATGCGCGATGCTGCTCGTCCTCTTTGCGCTCCTGACGGAGCCGGTGCTGCGCTATGCCGGCCTGCTTGTGGAGAAGGGAAACGAATGGTATCACCGGCTGCGCGGGCTGTGGCGGGCGCACGTCGAAGAGGAATGAGCGGACGGCAGGCCGCGGGTGGGCCGTCCCGTGGCGGATGCCGGGAAAGGGACGGCGGGAGGAGTTTGGACGATGACAGAAAAGCAACGGGTCAGACAGGAGAAAAAGAGATGCAGGGATGCGCTCACAAAGCAGGAGCGGGCCGAAAAGTCGGCGCGAATCTGCGCGGCGCTGCGGGCGCACCCGCTCTGCCTCGCCGCGCGCTATGTGTACTGCTATGCGCCGCTTGGCAGCGAGGCGGACATCCGGGCGCTTGTCGACTGGCTGCTGGAAGCGGGAAAAAAGGTCGCCTTCCCGCGGGTGATAAGCGACGGCGAGATGGAATTTTTTGCGGTGCGCGGGCGGGAGGATCTGCGCGAGGGCGCGTTTCATGTGATGGAGCCGGCAGACGACGGCAGCGCGCCCGTGGACTGGGAGGGGGCGCTTGTGCTCACGCCGCTCGTGAGTTTTTCTGCGGACGGGATGCGCTGCGGTTACGGCGGAGGCTACTACGACCGCTATTTTTCGGGGCATCCGAATCTCGTGCGCATGGGTGTTGGCTTTTCGTGCCAGCGGAGTGAAAAGCTTCGCGCGGTGTGCGCGGATACGGATGTGAGGCTCGACTACGTGCAGACGGAGGATGTGTGCTACGAGGCAGCCGCATCGTTTTCCTATGAGGAGATGGTCGGGACAATCTGCGGCAGCAGGCGGTTCGGGCGCGCGCCCGGCGTCGTCTGCTCGGCGGCGATGATGGAGCTTCTCGGCCATCCCGAGCGGGCGCTCTCCTTCGTCCACATCGCCGGGACGAACGGGAAGGGCTCGGTGGCGGCGTTTTTGCGGGAGATCTGCGTGCAGGAAGGCATTTGCACGGGGCTTTTTACGTCCCCGCACCTGCAATCGTTTACGGAGCGCATACAGGTGGGACACACCGCGATTTCGCAGGCGGACGTGGTGCGGCTTGGGCGGCGCGTGCTTTCGCAAAGCCGGATGCTTGCGGTGTCAAAGGGGATTTCGTGTACGATGTTCGACCTGTGCTTTGCGATGGCGCTTTTGTATTATGTGGAGCAGGGCGTGGAGCTTGTCATTTTGGAGACCGGCATGGGCGGGCGGCTCGACTCGACGAACTGTATCCCCGCGCCGCTTATGACAATTATCACCGCCATCGGGCTGGAGCACACGGAATATCTCGGGGATACGCCCGAAAAAATCGCGGCGGAGAAGGCGGGCATCTTAAAGAGCGGCACGCGTGCGGTGCTCATGGAGCAGCAGGACGCCGGGGCACAGGCGGTGCTCACGAACCGCTGCGCGGCGCTTGGCATCCCGTACCGTGTGAGCACCTCGCTCGATGCGCAGGGCATGTATGAGCTGCCGCTGCACGGCGCGCGGCATTATGAGACCGGCATGAGGGGCGCTTACCAGAGGAAAAACGCGGCGGCGGCGCTTGAGGCGGCTGAGCTGTTGGTGCGAAGGGGCGCGCAGATGGATGGGGAGGAGACGCCGGGCGCTGTGCCCGGGGCTAAAAACGGCGGCGGAGAAAGCGTGCCCGGCTTCCCGTACCTGCCCGATATGCTGCAAAAAAAGCTCGCCGGCATCACGCCGGAGGGCATGATGGCGGGGATCGCCGAGGCGCGCTGGCCGGGACGCATGGAGCTTGTACGGACGAACCCGTGGGTGCTGCTCGACGGCGCGCACAACGCGCACGGCGTCCTGGCGCTGGCGGAAAGCCTGCGGGAGCTTGACGCGGGGGCGCGCTACGTCTTTTTTCTCGGCGTGATGGCGGAGAAGGATTACATGGAGATGGCAGAGCTGATTTTTCCGCTCGCAAAACATATTTACACGCTCGCGCCGGAGAGCGCGCGGGCGCTTCCTGCGGAGGCGCTCTGCGAGAGGCTTCGCGCGGCTGGGATGCCTGCGGACGTCTGCGGGAGCGCATCTGCGGCGGCGGCTCTGATCGAAGCCTTTTCGCCGGAGGAGAAATGCGTCGTGTGCGGCTCGCTCTATCTGATCGGGGAGGTCAGGGAGCGGCTTTCTCACAGGAATATACAGGAGGAGAACCGGTTATGAGAGTGACGGTAAAGGTGGGCACCTCGACGCTCGCTTATGCCACCGGGCGGCTGAACATCCGCCATGTGGAAGAGCTTGTGAAGGTGCTCAGCGATCTGAAAAATGCAGGGCATGAGGTTGTGCTCGTCTCGTCCGGCGCGATTGGGATGGGCGTGGGGAAGCTGCCGCTTCACGAGCGCCCGACCGATATGCCGACAAAGCAGGCGGCGGCGGCGGTGGGCCAGTGCGAGCTGATGTACACGTACGACCGGCTGTTTTCGGAGTACAATCATGTGGTGGCGCAGATCCTGCTCACAAAGGCGGACTTTGACCACGAGGAGCGCAGGATCAATCTGGAAAACACGCTGTTTCGGCTTTTGGAGCTGGGCGCGATTCCGGTCATCAACGAAAACGACACGATCGCCACGGAGGAGATCTCCGTCGGCGACAACGACACGCTGGGCGCGATCGTCGCCAAATGTGTAAAATCCGACCTTTTAGTGCTTCTGTCGGATATCGACGGGCTCTACACCGCCGATCCGAGGACGGATAAGAACGCGCGCTTTATCTCGCGGGTGGACGCGATCACCCCCGAGATCGAGGCGCTTGCGGGGGGCAGCGGCACGTCCCTTGGCACGGGCGGCATGGCGACAAAGCTGCACGCCGCGCGCATCGCCACGCAGGCGGGCTTTGACATGGTCATCGCAAACGGGATGCGGCCGGAAATTTTATATGACATCGTGGACGGCAAGCGGGTCGGCACGCGATTTATCGGGGAGGGAAGACTATGACGACACAGGAAATTTTAGAGGCGGCGCGGGCCGCAAAGGCACAGATCGCGCAGGCGGATACGGAGAAGAAAAACGCTGCGCTGCGCGCGATGGCGGACTGGCTGGAATCGGAGACGAACGCGATTTTGATCGCAAACGAGGCAGATTTGTCCGCGTCGAAGGGGACGATTTCGGAGGTCATGATGGATCGCCTGCGGCTGAGTCAGGATCGCATCGCGGATATGGCGGAGGGCATCCGCCAGGTGGCGGCGCTGCCGGATCCGGTCGGCCGGGTGATAAAGAGCCACAGCACGCCAAATGGCCTGCGCATCGAGCGCACGGCGTGCCCGCTGGGCGTCGTGGCGATCATCTACGAGAGCCGCCCGAACGTGACGGCGGACGCGGCGGCGCTGGCAATCAAAAGTGGGAACGCCTGCATCCTGCGCTGCGGCAAGGAGGCATGGCGAAGCTGCGCGGCGATCGTCCACGCCTTAAAGCAGGGGCTGGCGTCAAAGCGCCTGCCGATGGAGGCGGTGAATCTGGTGGAGGATACGACGCGCGAGAGCGCGCAGGCGCTCATGCAGGCGACAGGCTATGTCGACCTGCTCATCCCGCGGGGCGGCGCGGGACTGATAAACGCCTGTGTGGAGCAGGCGAAGGTTCCGTGCATCCAGACCGGCACCGGCATCTGCCACATCTATGTGGACGCGGCGGCGGATCTGAAAAAGGCGCTGGACATCGTCGAGAACGCGAAGATGAGCCGCCCGAGCGTGTGCAACGCGATGGAGGTCTGCCTTGTGGCGCGTGAGGTCGCGGGAGCGTTTCTGCCGATGCTAAAGGAGCGTCTGGTGGACGCGCGGGCCGCGGACGGGAGACAGGCGGCAGAGCTTCGGCTCGACCAGGAGGCGGCGGATATCATCGCGGGAACACCCGCGGGCGAGGCGGATTTTGACACGGAATTTCTCGACTATATACTGGCGGTGAAGGTCGTGGCGGATGTGGACGAGGCGATCGCGCACATCGCGGCCCATTCGACCGGGCACAGCGAGGCGATCGTGACAGAGGATGAGGCAAATGCGGCGCGCTTTACGGCGGCGGTGGATTCGGCGGCGGTCTACGTCAACGCGTCCACGCGCTTTACGGACGGCGGCGAGTTCGGGCTGGGCTGCGAGATGGGCATCTCGACGCAG
>CAMTZV010000125.1 GCA_947086625.1 uncultured bacterium
CATGGCTTACGAAAAGCTGCTGGAAGACCACAGCTACAAAATCAAAAGCGGCGTGTGGGACGGTGTTTCCATGGGGCATGTGACGTTATAAAACGGGCAAACCGATTGCCCGTATGAATAAAATATAGAGCAGGAGAACAGACAGACATGAATTTGCAACGCAACCGAATCGACAGGAAACCGATGAACCGCAGACCGATCAAGATCGGACGCAACGACCCTTGCTGGTGTAAGAGCGGCAGAAAGTACAAGCAGTGCCATATGGCCATGGATGATAAAATACAGCTCATCCAGAATCAGGGCCATCTCGTGCCGGACCGCTCCATCATTAAAAATGCGGATCAGATCGCGGGCATCCGGCAGAGCGCAAAGATCAACATCGCGGTGCTGGATTATATCGGGGAGCACATCAAAGAGGGGATCACGACGCAGCAGATCGACACATGGGTGTATGATCTGACGACGCGGATGGGCGGTATCCCCGCCCCGCTTCATTATCAGGGCTATCCGAAGAGCGTGTGTACATCCTTAAACAATCAGGTATGCCACGGGATACCGGACGATTCGGTCGTGCTGAAGGACGGAGATATTATCAATGTGGACTGCTCCACGATCTTAAACGGGTATTTTTCGGACTCTTCGCGGATGTTTTGCATCGGCATTGTCAGCCCGGAGAAAACGCGGCTGGTGGAGGTTACAAAGGAGTGCTGCGATATCGGCCTTTCAGAGGTAAAGCCCTGGGGGTTTCTCGGCGATATGGGGCAGGCCGTACACGACCATGCGTTTGCAAACGGGTACACGGTCGTGCGCGAGATCGGCGGACACGGCGTGGGGCTGGAATTTCATGAGGATCCGTGGGTGAGCTACAACAGCAGGCGCGGGGAGGAGATGCTCCTGGTGCCGGGCATGATCTTTACGATCGAGCCGATGGTAAACATGGGGAAGGTCGATATTTTTATTGACGATTCCAACGGCTGGACGGCCTACACCGAGGACGGCAGGCCCTCGGCTCAGTGGGAGTACATGGTGCTCGTTACCGAGGACGGTGCGGAGGTGCTCTGTTACTAATTCAGTACGTCGTGTGCGTGCGCACCCCTGTTTTTCGCGAATACGGTCAGCTTATTATTCAGGTCGCAGGTGGCGAGCAATACCTGCTTTGCGTCGGGATAGCCGAGGCCGTTTAGCTGGGTTGTAAGCCACTTTCTATCTTTGCCGGAGTGATGCAGGTTGTCCTCCATGATATGGCCGTCCAGAATAAGCGTTGCGCTCATATCCTCGGTGTCGGGATTTAAGTTCAGGTCGGCGGGCGTTGCAGGGCGTTCGGTCGCTTTTGGAAGGAAGCTGAGCTTTCCGTTCCCCTCCAGGATTACGGTCTGGAGCTGGGAAATGTCAAAATAGCCGCTGACACGGCATTGCTCCAAAAATTCGTTCAGGTCAATTTTTGCTTTTTTCAGGTTTTCCTCATAGAGGATGCCGCCGTGCAGCAAAATGAGGGGCTTCCCGTTTAAAAAGCGGCGGGCGGTCATGGATTTTTCGGCAATCCATGAGAGGCAGACCGCGGTGATGCCGTAGACGATCATCGCTGCGAGCGGGCGGTGGTAGTCCTCGAGCTCGGTTGCCATCTCCGCGGCAATGGAGCCGATTGTGATGCCGTTGATGTAGTCAAACAGGCTCATCTGCGACATCTGGCGATAGCCCATGAGCTTTGAGAGCAGAAACAGTACGATGATGGATACGACGGATAAGATAATTACGGAACCGATTTCCCGTATCATAGTGAGCTCCCTGATCTGATTTTTGCAGAGGAAGCGCCCAGCTTCGAGAGCTTTTGGGCCTCGGTCAGCTCTTCGCGTTTTCCGAGATGGCGCGGCGGCAGCTCCCGCGACATGTGGTGGTAGATATCCTTGGCATCTGCGCCCTCGGAGATGGCGGAGTATTGCAGATCGGGATATTCCTCATAGAGCGCTTCGTCGTAAAGGGACTGGTCAAAGACGTCCCGGTAGGAGACTTCCCGCTTGCACACGTTTTTCATAGATTCGTTTTTCATGATGACCTCCTTTTTGTGCTTCTGGTAAGTGATCTGTGATATTGTACTGGGCTTTTCACGCCCCGGGAATGCGCACTGGCTGCGCGTTCTGCACGTTCATCTTTGAACGAACAGTGCCGAATATATCGTCGTTCTGCAAGGCGACTGAAGGAGGCGATGCCCTCGCTTCGCTGGGGCAGACCCTACCCTCGCTTCGCTGGGGCAAACCTTGCCCTCGCTTCACTGGGGCAGACCCTGCGGTGGCATCGTTGAGTGAAGCCAACGCAGCAGATGGCGATGTAGGCGGAGCTGTTCGTTCGATTGTGAATGTGTCAGTACACTAGTACAGCATTCACCGTTAATTATGCAACGCTGTACTAGTATAGGTGGGGCGCTGCAGTTTTATTCATCGGTATTTGCAAAATTGCGCGACATAAGGTAAAATCTAAGTATTCGGATTTCGTCTGTGGAATCGATTCGTGAAATTAATCTGCATGGAAATGGAAACGGAGGGAACATTGCAATGAAGATAGGGGAGATCCCGGTTAATACGGCGGTTCAGATCCGCGTAAGTCAGGATGACCTGAAATATGAGTGTACGGCGATTGTAGTGGCGACAAGGGACGACGGCCTGTTTTTGACACCTATCAAGTATCAGGGGCAGCTGATTGATTTTGGCAGCGATAAGATCCAGATACTGGCCTTTTATGTGAATGAGAAAAAGCAGGTGCTCGGCTGGAGCGGCTGTCGGATCCGAAGGGACACGTACCAGGGGAAGCTGTGTCACGTCCTGACGACAAAGCGCCCGAGCGTGCGCGTCAACCGGCGTAGCGAACCACGCATCCACACGGAGATGAACGCGATGCTGCGCGCCGTTTCCGACGACAAGGAGCGGGAGATCATCGTGCGCAATTACAGCGAGAACGGCGTCGGCTTTGTCTGCTATCAGGCGGTACCGGAGCGCGACTGGCCGGCGAGCAGCCTGATCTTTGAGGATGCACAGCAGCAGATGCATGTGGTCATGCGCATCCGCATCCTGCGGCAGACGGAGCATTCCGGCGGGATGTTCAGTTTTGGCGCGCGCATCCTCTCACCGGATGAGACGTGGACAAAGTATGTGCAAAACAAGATGGAGGAGCTGCGGGAGCGCAGCAGGAATCAGGAAAAGCCGGGGGTAAATACGTGAGGGCAACAGCGGCGGAAAGCGCAGCAGGCGCCTTTTCGAATGGCGCGGGCTGAACTGTTACCGTGACGGAGAAAATTGGTTACTTTTCATGCCACAGGAACGCGCACTGGCTGCGCGTTCCGTGAAAAAGATACTTGGAAATGCCCTGTTTTTTCCATGAAAGCAAGGATGAATGGGTCGCTTGATGACAATTTAGTGACACTCTGATTGAGAAGAGAACTGCCGGATGTTTATGAGGGCTGCTGCATGGGCTTAGATGTGGCAGCTTTGTCATCTTTGTATGTACCTTTGACTTGTTTGGCAAGGGACGGCACATTTATACGTTTGAAAACCGTTGTGTTCAGGATTTAAATTTAAGCTTTGGGGATGATACGACGAAGATTATTTTGAATACAAAGGGCACGATGGATGATATTTCAATGGAAATGAAGCGTCTGGTGGATTTCATTGATGGCAAAGAACCGGAGGATGATTTTACGAGAGAGTTGGACGAGGCGGTGCAGTCCGTCAGAAAAAATGAGAAGTGGAGGCTGGAATATATGACTTTGCAGATGAAATATCAGGAAAAATTTGAACAGGGTATTGAGCAGGGCATCGAACAAGGTATCGAGCAGGGAAACAGGCAGGCTGCATTGAGAATGATCGAGGATGGAGATTTGCCGTTGAAAAAAATTGCCCTGTATTCCGGGCTTTCGTTTGAAGAAGTGCTTGAATTGGAAAAGGAGCTGCAGCCGGTTTAGAAGGGATAAAGGAGAAGCAGCCGCGAAGAAAGTGCGCACCCGGAGGGCGTACGAATACGCGAAAATTTCATCAAACCGGTTGACACACCCGCCGTGCCGTGCTATCATTGTTAGCGAACAGAAACGAATAAATTCTTCGGGGCAGGGTGTAATTCCCTACCGGCGGTACAGTCCGCGAGCCGTTGCCGGATCGCTCATAAGAGCAGATGCGGTACCGTGCATGAATCGGTGAGATTCCGATACCGACAGTTAAAGTCTGGATGAGAGAAGAAAATTCATGGCGCAGGTGCCTGTGAGGGCGCATGCGTAAAATGGATGAAGTGAAATCTCAAACCCCGTGGTTTGGGATTTTTTTTATGCACACGCCCGCGTAAGGATATTTGCTGCTGGCGCAGCACGCGGGCGGCGCGATGACATATTTTTTCTGTAAGAATTTAGGACTTCTGTTACAAAAAATTTTTACACAGGGAGGTTCTGACAATGAACAGAGAAAAGAAAACATGGAGCACGCAGACGATGATTTATACGGCGATGCTGGCGGCGCTGGCGGGTGTTTTGATGTCGCTGGAGGTTTCCGTTCCGATGATGCCGCCTTTTTACAAGGTGGACTTTTCGGATGTGCCGTCGGTCATCGCACTGTTTTTACTTGGCCCGGTTCCCGCGGCAGCGGTGGAGGTCATCAAGGTTTTGATCAAGCTTGTGACCGTGGGGACGAACAGTATGTACGTGGGCGAGTTTGCAAATCTGATCGGCATCGTACTTTTTGTCGTTCCGATCTGGCTGGTATATAAGAGGATGGGAAAGACGCGCAAGGCGGGCATCACGGCGATGCTTGTCAGCATTCCGATCCGCGTGGCTGTTTCCTGCTGCATCAACGCGTTTATCACGCTTCCGCTGTACGCGACGGCGATGGGAATGCCGCTCGACGATGTGATCGCGTTTGTGGCGACGGTCAATCCGGCTATTCACAATCTGCCGACGTTTATTATACTGGCGACGATTCCGTTTAACGTGCTGAAAATCAGCTTGAATTATGTAGTGGGCTATCTGCTGTTTGAGCGGCTGCGCCATGTTAGCATTGTAAAGCAGGCGAACAGTTCCGACAGGTCTGCGCACTTGCTGCGCTGACCGTGAAAAAACGTAGTGGAAACAGGCAGACGGCCCATTGCGAAGCAATTTTTATGGCCGGATGCCCGTATAACAGTGAAGGTATCTGAACTGTTATAAGAGGGAGATCTTATCATGATACGAAATTACAGGGATCTGACGAGGCTGGAGATGGAGGCCGTGGACAAAAAGGAGACGATCGTTCTCATTCCGGTTGGCGCGCTTGAGCAGCACGGCAATCAGGCGCCGCTCGGCACGGACGATATCATTGCGGAGGCGATGTGCGGGTATCTCACCGAGGCGCTTATCGAGGCCGGCGAAAAGGATTTTCCGATGCTGATTTTTCCGGTCATTCCGGTGGGACTGAGCACGGAGCACAAAAATTTCTGCGGCTCCGTGACGCTGCGGCCGGATACGTACTATCATATGCTCTATGATATCGCGGAAAGCCTTGCGCGCCACGGCTTTGAAAAGCTCGCCTTTCTCGTCTGCCACGGCGGCAACGCGCCGATCGTACAGGTGCTCAGCCGGGAGCTGCGCAGTGCGCTTGGCATCGCACCGTTTATCCTCTCCTCGGGTGCATTCTCACACCCGGACGTG
>CAMTZV010000126.1 GCA_947086625.1 uncultured bacterium
GCCCGTTTTAAAGTTTCCTCTTTACCTGCCCTCAAAATAACATAATGTACCTCATATCCCTCCCGGATAACCCTGCGCCACGGCTCCAGAAACCACGGGCCTACCACGCCATCCACAATAACATCATACCCACCGCGGGCATAACGCTTCGCCGCCTCTAAAAAAGCCTCTATCACAATCAGGTTCTGCCCGTCTGCCTCCGGTAAATGCGGCGCTATCGCCCCCTTGCAAAGATAATGGTAAAAATCATCCGTATGCATATGCACTGACTTCTTCCGCTCCGACTTTTCCGCAACGATAGCTGACACTGTCGTTTTCCCGGTTCCCGGTGCCCCTGTAAGCACAATCATCCTGCCCTGTTCCATTCCCGCACTCCTAATCCATAGCCATATTTATGCCACCAAGTATACCAGAAAACCGCCGACATTAAAAGGACAGCATCCCCCTCTGTATCACATTGGTCTCAATCACATACACATAAGCGTCCTCTTCTGTCAGATCCGTCTTCACAATAACCGGAATCTCCGTCAAGCCTGCCAGCCTCCCCGCAACCTGCCGGTTATGGCGATGTGTTTCCTCCGTTCTACCTTTTCCCCTTCATTTTTCATCTCCAACATAAATTCAGCGAGGCTACCGTCCACTTCAATTTCCGTCACAGTCCCATCCACAAACTTGTATTCAATTTTCATAAGCGGCTCATTTAGAATATGTCCCATTTCTATAACGCCGTTCCTTTTGTGGGCACAAACAGCTTCTCCATATCTACCCCTTCCAGAGTAAGAAGCCGCTCTTTTTTATCCACTCCGCCCGCATATCCGGTCAGGCTGCCGTCAGACCCTACCACCCGGTGGCAGGGGACGATGATGGAAATCTCATTATGCCCCACCGCGCCTCCTACCGCCTGTGCGGACATACGGGAGAGTCCCCGTTTTTCCGCGACCATTTTCGCCAGTTTCCCGTAAGTCACCGTCTCCCCATAGGGAATCTGCCGCAGAAGTTCCCACACGCTGAGCCTGAACGGAGAGCCGATCATATGGACAGGCGGCATAAAATCCGGTTCCTTCCCGGAAAAATAAATATCCAGCCATTTCCTCACAGCCTCAAAAACCGGCAGCTCTTTTTCCTCGTGTTCCGGATCAAGGCTGTCGGCATAAAACTTCTCTCCATCAAACCACAATCCCGTCAAGCCGATCTCATCTGCAGCCAGCAGGATTTCTCCCACCGGCGATTGATACTTTGCCGTATACTGCATGATCGTTTCCTCCTGCTCATAATACTTTTATAGGGAATTCCACAGGCTTATGGTCGCATAGCTGCGCCACGGACTCCATCTTTCGGAAAGTTCCCGCATCTCCTTTTCCGTGCGGTTCGTAAGCGCCTTTTTAATCCCCACATCTGTCTCCAAAAAAGCATCCATCCAAGCGTCCTCATGGCGATATACCTTGCCGTCCAGTTCCCGATCCGCCCTGGCGAAAAGCGGAAACGTCAGCAAATCGGAATGTCTGCGCTGCTTTAAGCTAAGCCTCCAGACAACCCCTTACAAGTACCTCATGGAATACCGCCTCTCCAAAGCCGCCACTCTCATCAAAAACACCGATGAGCCGATCGGAGAGATTGCTTCTAAAGTGGGATTCCGCCATATGAGCCATTTTGGAAAATGTTTCCGGAAAAAGACAGGGTATGCGCCAAAGGATTATAGAGATTTGTAATTTTTCTTGTAATGTGGTCACATTGGATAAGGGATTCCAGCAACATCCGATGTGCCGGAACCCCTCGTTTTCAGCGGTTTTCCCAATATTCTGCGCATTCCCTTTGTATCAAATAAGCGGTTTACATTTCAAGGAAATGTGCGAACCGTGCATGCATGAGTGAGCACATGACCCAGTCCCCCACACCACGCGCTAAATATGAAAGCACTTCCTCACATCCGAGAGTCTGCCGAGCACAAGGAGCGGGCTTTCCTGCTCCATCCGCATCCCCGGCTCCGTTGTGAAAAGCATTTTCCCGTCCTGGCGGACTCCCAGAATATTCAGATTAAATTTCCTTCGGATATCGAGCTCCCCGATCGTCTTTCCCCGCCAGCGCTCCGGTACCTCCACCTCAAAGATCCCGTAATCCTCGTTGATCTCAATATAGTCCGAGATATGATCCGTCGTGTAACGGATCGCCGCCCAGCTCGCGAGCTGGCGCTCCGGATAGAGCACCTCGTCAGCCCCGTTGCGCAGCAGGAATTTTGCATGGATATCGCGTGAGGCACGGCTCACCACAAACTTTGCGCCAAGCTCCTTTAAAAGCGAGGTCGTCTCGAGCGAGCTCTGGAAATCATTGCCGATCGCGACGATACACAGATCAAAATCCCGCACGCCAAGGCATTTCAAAAACTCGATGTTCGTGCTGTCACCAATCTGCGCGTTTGTGACGTAGGGCGTGAGCGACTCCACGCGCTCCTCGTCCTTGTCCACCGCCATGACCTGATGCTCCAGCTCGTTCATCTTCATTGCCACATGCTTTCCAAAACGGCCCAGGCCGATCAATAAAACTGTCTTCATGAATATTCCCTCCATTGCTAAGGTATCGCCCGTTCGCTTTTGTTTCAGGAGATGCCTGTTCGAAAAGCGCGCGGGTAAATCGCCGCCTCTTATCCGACGGTTATTTTCTCACGCGGCGCTTTCGAGACGTTGGGCCTTGTGCCGGAAATCGCCGCAAACACGACGGTCAGCCCGCCCACGCGCCCAAAGTACATGAGCACCATCAAAATGATATGGCTGGCTGTCGAAAGCTGAGGCGTCAGCCCAAGCGTGAGCCCCACGGTTCCGATCGCCGAGCCGGCCTCAAAAATGCACGCCGTCATCGGCAGATGCTCGATACTGCTGATCAAAATCCCGCCGCCCAGACAGAAAATCAGATACATGACCAGCACTGCTGACGCATACTTTACCGTCTCGCCCGCAACGCGGCGGTCGAACACCTCCACGTGCTCCCTGCGACCGAACACCGAGAGCATGGACAGAAAAAGCACCGCCATCGTCGTCGTTTTCATGCCGCCCGCCGTGGAACCGGGCGAACCGCCAACGAGCATCAGAATCGTCATGATGGCCACTCCCGGCTCGCTCATATTTGCAAAATCCAGCGTATTAAAGCCCGCCGTGCGCGGCGTCACCGCCGAAAAGAGCGCACCCCAGAAGCGTTCTCTTCCGGTCAGCCCCTCCCACTGCGGGTACGAAAACTCGATAAAATAATAGTACAGCGCCGGAAGGACAATGAGCGCCGCCGTCACCGTGAGAACAACCTTCGTCTGCATCCGGTAACGCCTGACATGCCATTTGTTCGTTCGGATATCGCTCCATGTCAGAAAACCGATGCCGCCGACGATGATCAGCAGCATAATCACGACGTTTACAACCGCATTGTCCGCATACGCCACGAGCGAGGAATAGTGCTCCCGCACGCCCATCAGATCAAAGCCCGCATTACAGAACGCGGAAACGGAGTGCCAGAGCGAATACCACAGGCCGCGCCCCACGCCAAACTCGGGCAGAAATACAAAGCCAAGGCAGACCGCGCCAAGAAGCTCGATCCCAAACGCCGTCAGCACGATAAAGCGGGTCAGACGCACGATTCCGCCCACCTGCGGCGCGGCGATGCTCTCCTGCATCGTGCTGCGCTGCATCAGGCCGATCTTTTTCCCGGAGACGATCGTCACCGCAACCGCCACCGTCACCACGCCCATGCCGCCGATCTGAATGAGCACCAGAATGACTGCCTGTCCAAAGCTGCTCCAGTAGGTCGCCGTGTCCTGCACGACCAGCCCCGTCACGCACGTTGCACTCGTCGCAGTAAAAAGCGCGTCCATAAACGACGCACCGCCCGGATGGCGCGTTGAAACCGGCAGCATCAGCAATAAGGCCCCGGCCAGTATCACCGCCAGAAACCCGAGTATAATGATCTGAAAAGAGGAAAGATGCTTCCTCACACGTACCTCGTCCATAATCCTTCCTTTTGTTCGGCCCTTTCACATAAAATCCTGCACAAACTTTTCTAATCATAGCACAAAGGCCATTCGTTGACAATCGCTTTTATTCTCATAAATCTCCACACGCAGCAAAATTTGAAATATCGCCCCGGATCGCTACGATTCATGACCTCTCAGGCCGTGTCGCAACATAGTACGCAAACCCCACCGCATCCGCCAAAAACCACCCAATGGGCACCGACCACCAGATACCGGCGACGCCAATCCCCGGCATGGCCGAAAGGACGTTCGCGAGCAGGACACGCGTCCCGAGGGAAATGACGGTGAGCACCACCGACATGCCGGGCTTTCCAAGCGCCCGGTACAGCCCGTAGAACAGGAACAAAAACCCGATACCACAGTAAAATGCTCCCTCGATGCGAAGATAGCGCACCCCCTCGGCGACAATCGCCGTCTCCTGCGCATCCACGAACAGAAGCATCAGTGGGCGCGCAAAAACACAGACAAGCGCCGAGACCGCCGCGGCAAACACCCCCGCCGTGACAAAGGCGCCCTTTAACCCCGCGCGGATGCGGCCCGCCTCCTTCGCCCCGTAATTTTGCGCAATAAACGTAGAAAACGCGTTTCCGAAATCCTGTACCGGCATGTAGGCAAAGGCATCAATTTTCACCGCCGCGGCAAACGCAGCCATAACCGTCGCCCCAAAGCTGTTGACCACGCCCTGGACGAGCAGAATGCCAAGGTTCATCACCGATTGCTGCACGCAGGTCAGCACGGAGAAATCGGCAATTTTTTTCATGCACCGACGGGAGACGCCAAGCTCCCCCCGCTTCAGCTTCAGATACGGTACGCGCAGGAAGGCGTAAAGCGCAATCCCTGCTCCCGATGCGTACTGCGCGATCACGGTCGCTTCGGCCGCGCCCGCCACACCGCGCCCAAGCCCAATGACAAACCACAGATCAAGCGCAATATTGAGCACAGCCGAAAATGCCAGAAAGATAAGCGGCACAACGGAATTTCCGACCGACCGCAAAAGCGAGGCGAAATAATTGTAGAGAAACGTCGCGAAAATCCCACAGAAAATAACAGCGAGGTATTCCCGCATCGGCTGCCATACCGCGCCCGGCACCTTCAAAAAGACACGTATCCCGTCAAGGCTGGCAAACGCGAGCGCATTCAGCACGAGTGTCAGGCCAAAAATCAGCAAAAAGGAGGCACAGATACCCTCCTTTAAGCCCTGCTCATCCTTCTCCCCGAAGCGCATGGAAAAGTAAGTCCCGCTCCCCATGCAAAGTCCGAGCAGAATCGACGTCAGAAACGTCATCAGCGTAAACGACGAGCCGACCGCCGCCAGCGCGTGCGCACCCAGAAATTTTCCCACGATAAGCGTGTCGGCCACATTATAGCACTGCTGCAAAAGATCCCCAAGAATCATGGGAACCGCAAACAAAAGCATCGACCGCATGACCGGCCCACGCGTTAAATCCGTGTTCATCGTTTTCCCCCATTTCCTTTCTTTCCCATGGCGCTTGTGTTTCCAATTTTTTCACGCCGTTAACAGCATACCACAACCAGTGCCATATTTCTATCGAAAGCGCCCTGTCAGAAAAATTTCAGGTAACAGTTCGTAACTTTTCACGCCCCAGGAACGCGCACCGGCTGCGCGTTCCGTGAGAACATGATA
>CAMTZV010000127.1 GCA_947086625.1 uncultured bacterium
CGGATGCGCCCGCCGACGCACCGGCGGACGACGCGATGGATTACCCGGCGGACGATGCGATGGATTACCCGGCGGACGATGCGCCGGCGGATGACGCCGCAAAGCCGGAGACGAGCCCGGATGACAGCGGGCAGGACGTTTCCAAAGGCGACGAGGCGGATGAGCCGACAGACGATGCATCTCCGGAGACGGGCGAGAATGCGGATCTGTCGGGCGAGCAATGCGCGCCCGGCTGGCAGGAGCAGCTCTTAGAGGAGAGCAAAAAGGCAGATGCGCTGATTTCGTGGCATTTGACGGCGGTATACGACGGAATAAGCTTTGTGCTCGAGTCCGAGCTGACGGACAGCGGCGACGCGCCGACGCAGCCGGTGAGCGTGAGCCTGATCTGCGAGGTATACTATGAGCAGGCGGACGGGTGGATGCGCGTTTACCGCGCAGACCGGCGGATGGAGCGGTGCGAGCCGGATGTCATCTGGGGAGACGAATATCAGATGCAGGAGCTGAACATGACAAGACCCGGCACCTACCGCGTCGTGCGGCAGGTCAACGGCTGGCGGCAGGTATTGGAGCTGACGCTTGAGGAGATGTAAGCGGATCGGCGTTACTTTGAAGGGAGGAACGAATATGAAAAAGAAAATGTGTGTTGTGTTACTTGTGGTTTTTATGATTTTGTCGCTGACGGGCTGCGGTGCAGCCGGCAGCAAGAGCGCTGCTGATGCGCCGGGCGCTTCCAAGGGGGACGGCGCAACCAGTGCGGGACAGGATTCCGGCTTTTTCGACATGAAGGAGGAGATTGCCGAGGACGACGCGGCGGATATGCCTGCGGACGACGCGGCGGATGCGCCTGCGGGCGAGCCGGAGGCCCCGGAGCCGAACGGGGAGTCCGGGGAGGCGGACGCATCGGAAAACACGTCAAAGAGCAACGAGAAGATCATCTACACGTACAACTACTCGGTGGAGACAAAGACGTTTGACGACTTCATGAAAAGCGTGGAGAAGCGCGTGAACGAGTACGGCGGCTACATGGAAAGCTCCGAGGTTCAGGGCAACGAGGAGATGAATATCAGGCGCTACGCCAATCTGGTCATCCGCATACCGGCGGAGAAGATGCCCGATTTTCTCCATATGGTGGAGGGCAGCGCAAACGTGACCTACTCGACCAGCTCGAGCGAAAATGTAACGCTCACCTATGTGGATATGAAGAGCCATGTCGAGGCGTTAAAGGTGGAGCAGCAGAGCCTGATGGATATGCTCGCGCATGCCGATACGGTCGAGGCGATTATCACAATCCAGTCGCGTCTCACCGACGTGCGCTACGAGCTGGAGTCCTACGAGTCGCAGCTTCGGGTGTACGACAACCGCATCAACTACTCGACGCTCTATCTGGACATCAACGAGGTTGACCGCGAGAGCAGCGTGGCGACAAAGCTCACCTACGGCGAGGAGATCAGCCGCGGACTCTCCAACACGATGTACGGCATGGGACAGGGGCTGCGTGATTTCTCGATCTGGTTTATCGTGAATCTGCCGATCCTGCTTATACTGGCACTCGTTATCGTTGTGATCGTGCTCATCGTGCGCGCCATCGCAAAGCGCAGTGCGCGGAAGAACGCAGAGTATATCGCCGCCCGCGACGCCTCCCGGCTGAATTGGTCGCTTGGAGCCGGGAAGAAGGAGAAAGAGGAGAAGAAAGAGGAAAAGGAAGACAAGAAGGAAGAGAAGGAAGACGATAAGTAAATACAGGACAGTATGTTTACAGGAGAGACGCCTTTTCCACTCGGAAGGGGCGTTTCTTTTTATGCGCAGGGGCGCATGAGGAAATATGCCGCTGACGTGGCATGCGCCCCGCGCGGCGAGTAGAGAGAAAATCTTCCCTACTCGATTGGCGGAATCTATAAATTGCTTGACTATATTCTAATTTTATAATAGTATAATTTTATAATATAAGGAGAGATACGAACATGTCTTTGGGGTTTGGAATTTTAGGATTTTTAAATTATGCGCCGATGAGCGGGTACGATCTTGTAAAGGCCTTTGAGTCTTCGTTGCAGTTTTTCTGGCATGCCCAGAGCAGCCACATTTATCTGGAATTGAAAAAGCTGGAAAAAAAGGGGTATATCAGCGGTGAGACGCTCATCCAGTCGGATCGTCCGAATAAAAAGATTTTTTCAATTACCGAAACGGGGAAGCGGGAGTTTTTAAGCTGGCTGGCCGAAGGCGCGGGAGAGGAAGCCACGCATTTTAAAAGCGCTTTTCTTATGAAGGTCTTTTTTGGCGGAAATATGACCCCCGCTCAAAGTGCGGATATGCTCAGAAGGTTTCAGGCGGATTGCGAGGCGTATCTTGGGAGCATGGGGTCTGCGCCCGAAAGCATAGAAAAATATGGCCATAATAAGGAGCGGTGTCAGACGATTTACTGGCAGTTTACCGTTGATTTTGGTTACGCCTTTATCAAAACCTGTATTGAATGGGCGGGGCGGTGTATCAGGAAGCTGGAAAGCATAGAAGGGGAAAACCGGAAGGAGGATGAGGTATGACGCGTGCAAATGAAAGAGGAGGGTTAAATTCAAATCAGATCAAGCTGCTGGCCATCGCGGCGATGACGCTGGATCATCTCACATGGACGCTTTTTCCCGGCTATTCTACAGAGTGGTTTGTCATTCTGTTTCATATCATCGGAAGGCTTACGGCTCCGATCATGTGGTTTTTTGTTGCGGAGGGATACCATTACACGCATGACGTAAAAAAATATGCCGTCCGGCTGTTTCTGTTGGCGGCGGTCTCCCATTTCGCGTACAATTTCTGCTTTGGGATACCCTTTCTTCCGTTTCAGACAACGGTGTTTAACCAGACGGGGGTGGTGTGGTCGCTGGCGTGGGGGCTGGTTTTACTGTACGTCTATGATCAAAAGCCGTGGAAGAGCTGGCAGAAGGTGTTCATTACCGTCATTGTCTGCCTGATTACGTTTCCGTCCGACTGGAGCTGTATCGCGACGATGGCAATTCTCTCAATCGGCACAAACCGGGGGAATTTTAAAAAGCAGATGACGCATATGATGCTGTGGACAGCCATGTATGCCATGGTGTATTTCCTGTTTATTGACAAAATATATGCGCTGATTCAGCTGTGCACCTGCTTAACGATCCCCGTTTTACGGCTTTATAACGGAAAACGCGGTTCCTGTAAAGGGATCGGGAAGCTGTTCTATGTTTATTATCCGCTGCACCTTTTCCTGTGCGGCGTGATACGCGTCCTGCTGTGGGGCACGGCATTCTCCACGGGGGCTGCGAATGGCGCGGGCTGAACGGCTGTAACTGAGGACCCGGGGAACCGGCAGACGCCATAAGAACGGCTTTGGCAAAGAAAACGGGATTGCCGCTACATCCCGGCTTCACATTTGAGCGTGATAACCGAATGGAACGTCAGGGTTTCTTTGCTGTAATACATCCGGATATCGCCGTTGTATTTGCGGACGGTCCTCTTGATGCTTTTGATGCCGAAACCGTGCGCGCGCCTGTCGGACTTTTTTGTGGGAAGCTGGCGGTCCGGGCCGGTGAAGGGATCGACGCGGCAGGAATTGACGACGGTAATGACGTGGAAGGGCGTGCCGGTGTTTTTGGCGGCACTCACCTCGATAAAGCCGTTTGGGAGTATGCGGGCAGCTTCAAACGCGTTGTCGAGCAGGTTGCAAAAGAGCGCGGTCAGATCGCTCTCGTCGATAAAATTAAGCGTTTTGCAGCGGATATCCGCGTGAAAGGAGATGCCCTGCCCGTCACATTGTCTGCTGTAGCGGCAGAGAATGGCGTTGAGCAGCTCGTGGCCGCAGAACTGGACGCTCTCTTTTAGCTCGGAGGAGCACAGGAGGTACTCGATATAGGACTGGACCTTCTCGTGCTCCTGCTTTGCGCTCAGAATGCCGATGGATTGCAGGTGCTGTTTCATATCATGGATGAAAATGCTCTGGTTTTCGTTCTGGGCGGCGAGCATCGCATAATATTCGGCCGCGCTCGTCTCCCGCTGGAGCAGAAGCTGCATCTCTGTCAGCACCGCGTTTCTGTTCTGGCTGTAGCGGTAAATCCCGAATACGAGCAGATTGGCGGAAAGCAGCAGCAGGCCGCTGAGTGAGATGAGCCACAGAAGGGAGGCGGGAAGCGTGAAACGATCGCAGATGCTGATAAAGGTCTGCATGACAAAAACGGAGGTCAGCGGAATGGAGATCAGAAGCAGCGTGGAATGGTCGCGCTGCCCGTTTTGCTTTTGCCGCCCGTCCAGCAGATGCATGAGGACATAGGCGATGGCAAAAAAGATCAGTTTGCTGATTACAACAAACAGAAGCATATTTTGAAGCTTCGCCGCGTTTGAGTAAAAATGTGGTGAAAACCGCTCGATCACACTGTAGACGGGCAGCTCGCACAGCGCCATCACCGCGGTCAGCATCGCGGCGTGAAAGAGCATCGCATACCATTTCATCTGATAGCCGATGGAGAGGAACAGGGCGTTGACAAGCAGGTACATACTGACGTTGAGCCATGTGAGGCCGGCCCGGGACACGCCAAAAAGGATCAGGTAAAGCCCCGCAAGCACGGGAAGCATGATTTTGGCGGGGCGCTTTCTGACAAAGAGCGTCCCGGCGTACTGCCAGAGGATAAAAGCCTCGGCAAACAGGCTGAAAAAACAACAGATCGCATGATTCATGAGCTTACCTCGTACTTTCCAGATAGAGCAGATAGGCTGTCTTAAATGCGCCAAACTTCCGCTTTGTCAGATAGGCGCGCACATCCCCCGTCAAAAGGATTGACGTGTGGTCAAAGTCCCGCACGTGCGCCAGATTTACAAGAAAGCTGCGGTGCGGCTGGAAAAAGACATTGTCCGGCAGCAGTTCTTTCCAGTATTGCATGTTGTGTACGGATTCAAAATCGCGCTCTGTGGCGTGAACGATCACTTTTCTGCGCTGCGTTTCAACCGCGATGATGTGCGCCGCGGGCAGCGTGTGAACGCCCTCCCGTGTCTCAAGGGGAAGGCGGATCGTCCGGTTGTGGTAGAGATTCAGCGCGTCCTTAAAGTTTCGAAAGAGCCGCTGCTTTTCCAGCGGCTTGGATAAATAGCGGAAGACGTTAAAGCGCATGGCGTCGTCCAGATAGGTGGAATAAGCGCTCACGACAAAGATGATGACGTCGCCGGCTTCCTTTTTCAGCTCATTTCCGACGAATATGCCGTCAAAGCCGGGCATTTCAATGTCGAGAAAAAGAATGTCCTTTTCTCCGGGATCATCCAGCAGCGATTTGCCGTCGGGAAAGCAGGCAATCTCGGGACAGGGGATACCGGAACGCTCAAAGTACTCGTTGATGTATGCTACGAGCTGCTCGCGGATGAGCGCATCGTCGTCGCAGATCAGAATTCGCATAGATTTACCTCTTCTTTTCAACAGATTTCAGGGCTTTTTTATTATATAGCAGGCGGAGGGAAAAATACAGAGGGTTTGCACGAAATGACACGTTTCGTGTTTTTTCGGTTACTTTTCACACCCGAGCCATGCACTTGCTGCATGGCTGCGGGAGAACATGATTCAGCTTGCAGTTTGGGCTTCGCGAAGCGAATTTTCATGCCCAAACTGCCTGTTACTGGTCACGGAGTGAACAGTAAC
>CAMTZV010000128.1 GCA_947086625.1 uncultured bacterium
TGCGAAGCATTTTTTAAGATGCTTTCCGACGACTTGCCCGGGAGCTACGCGAGCGGGCGTTACTTTGAAATTAGGAGAATAGATCATGGGAGTATTTGACGGCTTTTTAAATATGATGCGTCTCGGGCCGGATGACGACGACGATTTTTACGACGAAGGCTACGAGGATGAGGTTGAGGAGAAGCCAAAGCCTGCCCGCAGCCGCGCAAAGAGTGACTCGGACTACGAGCCTGAGGAGTCCGTCACCGACATCAAGCGCGCAAAGGAAAAGCAGCAGAGCAAGATCACGCCGATGCGAAGCACCTCACGCCGCTCTCAGAATGCGGCCGGCATGGAGGTGTGCGTCATCAAGCCGACCACATTCGACGAATCGCGGGAGATCACCGAGACGCTGCTGGCAAACCGGACAGTCGTGCTGAACGTCGAGGGGCTTGATGTGGACATTGCACAGCGGATCATTGATTTTACGTCCGGCTCGTGCTTTGCCATCAACGGCAACCTGCAGAAAATTTCAAACTACATCTTTATCATTACACCGGAGAGTGTAGATATATCGGGAGATTTCCAGACGTTCATGGACAGCTTTGACATCTCGGGGATCTGAGCGCTATGAATGATGAGTTATTGTATACCCTCAAACGATTTTTGGATTTATCCAGACAGGCAGACCGGAAAGGAATTGTGATGTTCAGCGATTTTCTTTCCCTGGGAGAACAGGCGGTTTTGCGGCAGAATTCCGGAAAGCTCGCGTCGGCTTTCAGATTGTCCGGCGGATACGATTATGCGGAGCGTCAGATGGCAGCGTTCATTCCTGATGCTTTTCTTTATGTACAGGACGCTGAAGATGAGCCTGCATGGGATTATCCGTTCCGGTGCCTGCGCATCTGTCCCCGTCATCCCAAATTTGCGGAAAAGCTGACACACCGCGATGTGCTGGGGGCACTGATGAGCCTTGGCATCGAGCGGAGCAGACTCGGCGATCTGATCGTAGATGACGAAAATGTGCTTGTATTTGCACAGCAGGGAGTCGTCCCTTATCTCATGGACAATCTCGTTACCGTTCGCCACACGGCCGTGACGCTCACGGAACTAAGCGAGCGGCAGATCTCGTATGAGCCTCGCTTTGAAAAGCGGGAGGCAATCGTCACATCGAACCGCCTTGACGCAGTGATCGCAGCCATCTGCAAAACCTCCCGTTCGGCGTCTTTAAAGCTGATATCGGAGGGAAAGGTATTCGTGAATGGCGTAGAAAGTTTACATAACTCCTATTATTGTAAACAAGGAGATGTGCTCTCGATCCGAGGGTATGGCAAAGTGCGTTTTGAAGAAATCCTCGGCACGACAAAAAAAGACCGATTAAAATTTTCCTATAAAATTTACAGCTGACGCAGGTCACGGGCTGGCAGGCGGCAGCGGAAAGGAGCATTTCCATGCGAAAAGAGCTGACGGTACACGATCATAACGGTGCACCCTGCTATAAGATCACATTGAACGAGACATTTGACCGTCTCGCAGACGATATTCTCTGCGCGGCCGGGGACTGCAAAACGCGCAAGCTTTGCATCGTATCGGACTCAAACGTGGCAAAAATATACTTAAATAAAATCCGTGCGATTCTGGAACCGCAGTTTTCCGGCTTCATTTCTTTTGTGTTTGAGGCTGGAGAGCAAAGTAAAAATATGGATACCGTTCAAAAGTTATATGAACAGTTAATTATCAACCGTTTTGACCGCCATGATTTGCTCGTGGCGCTCGGCGGCGGAGTTGTCGGCGACCTGACCGGCTTTGGCGCGGCGACCTATCTGCGGGGCATTGACTTTATACAGATCCCGACCTCGCTGCTCGCTCAGGTCGATTCGAGCATCGGCGGCAAGACCGGCGTGGATTTCTGGCAGTACAAGAACATGGTCGGTGCATTTTACCAGCCGAAGCTTGTCTACATGAGCATGGAGGTGTTCGGCTCGCTTCCCGACCGGCAGTTTGCGGGCGGCATGGCGGAGGAGATCAAGCATGGTCTTATCCGGGATCAGGCATACTATACGTGGATGAAGGAAAACCGGGCGCTTCTTTTGCAGAAATCGCCAGGGACGCTGATCGGCCTGCTCGAGACGGGCTGCAATATCAAGCGCATCGTCGTGGAAAACGACCCGACGGAGAAGGGAGAGCGGGCGCTCTTGAATTTCGGCCATACGATCGGACATGCGATCGAAAAGCTGTCCGATTTCACGCTGTTTCATGGGGAGTGCGTAGCGCTCGGCATGGTGGCGGCGGCGTTTTTGTCTGTGAAAAAGGGGCATCTGACTAAGGAGCAGCTCTCCGATATCGAGCATACGCTTGCCGCTTATGATCTGCCGGTGCGCATAAAGGGCTACGATGCACGGCAGATTTTGGAGACAACGAAATCCGACAAGAAGATGGTCGGAGGAAGGATCAAATTTACCCTGTTAAAGCGTATCGGCGAGGCGTATTCCGATCTGACACTGACAGACGACGATCTGCTTGCGGCGATCCGGTATGTGCTTGGTGGCTGACGGCAGGGCGGTCTGCGCATGAGCCGGCACAAAAAGGAGTTATCTATGAAAGAAAGCAAACATCTGGGAAAGCTTTACGGGGTTGGCGTACTCCTTTCTGCTTTTCTGATCTGGCTCGACCAGTTTACAAAGCATCTGGCGGTGGAAGGGCTGCGCGGGCAGCGCCCGTTTGTGCTTCTTCCGGGCGTTTTTGAGCTCCGCTATCTGGAAAATCAGGGCGCCGCGTTCGGTGTCTTACAGGGAAAGCGGACGTTTTTTCTCGTCGTGACCGTTCTAATGGTCGCGCTTCTCGTCTATATTTATGGAAGGATACCTGTGCAGAAGCATTTTTATGCGCTCCACGGCATCTGCATCGCGCTGTTTGCAGGAGCGGTCGGCAACTGCATTGACCGTATCGAAAACGATTATGTGATCGATTTCTTCTATTTTTCACTGATCGATTTCCCGATCTTTAACGTTGCGGATATTTACGTCACCTGCGGGATGGCCGTGTTCGTCGTGCTTTTTCTGTTCTATTACAAGGAGCCGGAGCTCGATCTGCTGGCCGCGCGCATCTTTCCGTGGAAACGAACGGAGGCAGAGGGCTCATGAGTGAAGCGTCAACGGCAGCCTTTGAGGTAACGTGTGAATATGAGGACGAGCGATTGGATAAGTTTCTGGCTGCGGTCTTTTGTGACCGGTCCAGAACATATTTTTCAAAGCTTATCAAGGACGGAAACGTCACGATGGACGGCAGGGCACTGAAGGCAAATTACAGGCTTCACGCCGGGGATCTGATCGCGGTAACGCTGCCGCCCGCACAGAGCGCTGCCATCGAGCCGGAGGATATACCGCTCGATATTCTCTATGAGGACGACGACCTGCTCGTCGTGAACAAGCCCAAGGGCATGGTGGTGCACCCCTCTGCGGGCCACTGTTCGGGCACCCTCGTAAATGCCGTCATGTATCACTGCGGCGAATCTTTAAGCGGCATCGGCGGAGTGGTGCGACCTGGGATCGTCCACCGCATCGACCGCGATACGACCGGCTCGCTCATTGTCTGCAAGACCGACAAAGCGCACGCGCACATCGCGGGGCAGCTGAAAAACCATTCCTGCAACCGGCGCTACCGCGGCATCGTCATCGGAAATCTGAAGGAGGATGAGGGAACGATTGACGCCCCAATCGGGCGCGACCCGTCAAATCGAAAAAAAATGGCCATCAACGAAAAGAACGGGAAGCCGGCGGTGACGCATTACCGTGTGCTGGAACGCTTCGGCGCTTATACCTATGCGGAGTTTACGCTGGAGACGGGGCGAACGCACCAGATCCGTGTGCACATGGCTGGCATCGGACACCCGCTGCTCGGCGACGAGGTGTATGGCGGCAGGAGAGCCGGCGGCAGATGGAAGCTCGAGGGACAGACGCTTCACGCGATGAATTTAGGATTTATTCACCCGTCAACCGGGGAATTTTTGGAAATTTCGGCCAAATTGCCAGAATATTTTGAAAAATTATTAGCAGATTTGCGTAAATAATGGTATAATGTAGCATATAACAACCGGAAAGGAAGTGTTTCTATGGAAAATATCATTTATACGATCGGACGTGAATTTGGGAGCGGCGGAAAGGACGTTGGTCAAAAGCTTGCCGAACGTCTTGGCGTTCCTTTTTATGATAAGGAGCTTCTCAGTCGCGCATCTACGGAGAGCGGCCTGTGCGAAGAGATCTTTCATATGCAGGACGAAAAGCCTACGAGCAGCTTTTTGTATTCGCTGGTGACAGATACTTATTCCTTCAGCAATTATCACGGCAGCGCCTATCTGGATATGCCGCTGAGCCAGAAGGTGTTCCTTGCACAGTTTGACACGATCAAGAAGATCGCAAAGGAAGGCCCCTGTGTGATCGTCGGGCGCTGTGCCGACTACGCGTTGTCCGAGCATTCAAACTGCATTAACGCATTTATCTACGGAAGCAAGGACTACCGCATCAAGCGCGTTGCCAGGCATTTGGGTCTTTCCGAAGGAAAGGCGAAGGATCTGGTCAACCGCACCGATAAGCAGCGCGCAAGCTACTATAATTTCTACACAAACAAAAAGTGGGGCGATTCCCGCAGCTATGATCTGGCGCTGAGCAGCGAAAAGATCGGCATCGACGGATGTGTGGAGATGCTGCTTAAGTATGGGGAGATTGTGTAAACTATTCGCAAAAGAACAGTTTAACGAATAGTTGGCAGCCTGTTGACACAGCCTGCCAACTAGTTCGTTAAACTGTTATGAATCAGTTCATGGATCAGTTGCTTGCTGGTGCAGCCTGTTTACTCAGATTGCCAACTAATTCGTTAAACTGTTATGGATCAGTTGCTTGCCAGTGCAGCCTGTTTACTCAGACTGCCAACTAATTCGCTAAACTGTTATGAATCAGTTGATTGTTCGTCGGTGCTTCTCAGAAAATCGTTCAGCATGACTCTTGCGTGCGATGTGGCCAGATTCCATGACATCGGCGATTGATCGCTTAACGCCGCCCGGTTATATCCGAGCCACTGAACGAACCATCCGTACGTCTCATCATCCGGATGCAGATAGTCAAACATATGCTCGCCGACCTGTACATCATATGTCTTGCAGACCGTTTGCAGTTTGTTTCGTACATCCGCGGCATAGCCGTCCTCCGCCTGCTCTAAAAAGCTGACCACTTCCGGTAAAGCGTCCAGAGAAAGTCCGCTGATATAAGATAAAATCCCGTCGGCGTTATCCTCTGTCATATACGTCAGATCGTAGCGCACGACAAGGCGTTCCACATTAGAAAAGGAATACAGCGTGTATACGATGCTCACAACCGCAACAAAATATGGTAGAATCCGAAACTTTTCGTTAAAAACATGCATCATCACGCCCGCAAGCAGGACTGCGATCGTTGCCAGTGCCACAAGTACGACCACACGCAAAACAGTCAGATGATACGCCTGAATATACAGGATCATGCGGTATGCGCTCGACGCTGTCATCACGTAGCTGCAAAGGCAGATGCCGCACAGACTAAGCGTTAGCGCCTTTGCGTTTTCAAAGCACCGTCTGACCGTCAGAACGAGAAACAGGTTCAGGATGCAGACAAATAG
>CAMTZV010000129.1 GCA_947086625.1 uncultured bacterium
GCTACTCCGTTTACTATCTGCAAATGGTGCTTCTGGAGGTCTACGAGGACTACAGCTTTCTAAAAAAGCTGGCGTGCGGGTGGATGCACGCGCATATGTTAGAGCTGCTTTTAGCGCTGCATTTTGCACAGACCAGGCGTCTGACCCGCGATGAGCTGGCGCTGCTTTTGTCCGTGTATGAGCGCAGGGGCAGACACAACAGCAGGGTCGCAGAGTCGATGTACGAGGCGCTGTATCCGCTGCTGTGAGCGCGGCGCAGCATCCTGCCGCGCGGTCACTGGTTTTTGCGCGCGCGCGGCGAGCGCTTCGCGGGCGCGGACTTTTCCGGATGCTTTGCCCGGTCCAGATCGATCATCTTTTCGATGAGCATTTTTTCCACGTACGTGTCAAAGCTGAGCATACAGATCAGTGCAAAATAGTGGAGCGAGTCACGGTCCTCCGGCGGCGCGTCCTTGAAGATCTCCTTGCTGCGGTTAAATTTTTTTGTGATATCCTTTGCGAGATACTGTACCTCGTCCTTTTCAAGACTGAACACTTCATTATAGATATCGGTCAGGTTCATGCCGTTCTCATTGGAAAAATACTTTTCGGAGAGCGGGTCCAAAATATGATGCAGGTCATTGATGCAGAGGATATTTTTAAAATAGTAGATAAATATGAGTAAGAGCATGTGCTCCCTGGAATATTTCTTTTTTTCGGGCGGGGGCAGCAGGCCGTCTTTTGTGTAGTTGTTAATCATGGTTTTTGTGAGCACCTTGTCGTCGGGGTAGCGCTTGGAGGGCGCAAGGCTGCTCTCCATAAAGGTCGTCACCTGATCCATGTAAAGGTCGATGTCCGGGATGGACTCGGGCTTGATATGGTTGATGCGCTCAAGGCTCGCCATGATGCTGTTTAAAAGGTCTTTTTCGTCGATCGTCATATCACATGCTCCTTGCGGTGGAGAAAGGGTTTACAGGTTTTTCCGCGGGGGCGGGCAATGCCCGCATGGTCTCGTATACAAAGCCGCGGCAAATCAAACATACATCTATTATATAGTGTTCATTACCAGATGACAATGTTTTTTTAGCAGTTCAGTCATCGACCCGGAAATGTGCGAACCATGCGCGCATGCGTGAGCACATGACACAGTCGATGAGCGGAGCGCCATGTTATGAGCAGAGTTAGCTGCGTTAGCAGCGGGAAAGCGACGCAGGCGCTGCGAATGGCGCGGGCTGAACGGTTGCAAATTTTTTAGCAGCTACTTGCTTTTTGGCGGTTTCGCCAGTAAAATGATATTTAGTGTACGTAAAAACAGTGATGGGGGACTTTTATGGCTACATATGACACGTTAAACGAAATGCAGTATGAGGCGGTAACGCACACCGAGGGCGCTCTGCTTGTCATCGCAGGCGCAGGGAGCGGCAAGACCCGGGTGCTGACGCACCGCACGGCATATCTCATTGAAGAGCGGGGTGTCAACCCCTGGAACATTATGGCGATCACGTTCACGAACAAGGCGGCAGCCGAGATGCGGGAGCGCATCGACGCGATGGTCGGCTACGGCTCTGAGAGCATCTGGGTGACGACCTTCCATTCGACCTGCGTGCGGATTTTAAGGCGTTTTGCGGATCACATCGGCTATGAGACAAGCTTTACGATCTACGACGCGGACGACCAGAAGCAGGTGATGAAGGATGTGTGCAGACGTCTGGAGATTGACACGAAAATATATAAGGAGAAAATGTTTTTAAATGCGATCTCGGCGTCGAAGGACGCGCTGGTTGACCCGATTGAATTTTCACTCGGCGCGGCAGGCGATTTTGCAAAGCAGCGGCAGGCACAGGTGTATCGGGAGTATCAGGCGGCTCTCAAAAAAAATAATGCCATGGATTTTGACGATCTGATTATGAAAACCGTGGAGCTTTTCCGCGCAAATCCGGATGTATTGGACTATTATCAGGAGCGCTTTAAATATATTATGGTGGACGAGTATCAGGACACGAACACGGCGCAGTTTGAGCTTGTGCGTCTTCTGGCGCAAAAGTACGGCAATCTCTGTGTGGTCGGTGATGACGACCAGTCCATTTACAAATTCCGGGGCGCAAATATCCGCAATATTTTGAATTTTGAGCAGTATTTTCCGAATGCAGCGGTCATTAAGCTCGAGCAGAATTACCGCAGCACGCAGAACATTTTAAACGCGGCGAACAGCGTGATTGCAAATAACGTCGGGCGCAAGGCAAAGGCGCTCTGGACCGATCAGGCGGCCGGGGAAAAGATCCATTTCAGGCAGTTTGACACGGCCTACGACGAGGCCGAGTATGTGGCGCGCGACATTGAAAAGCAGATCCGCGCGGGAAAAAGCTACAGCGACTGTGCGGTGCTCTACCGGACAAATGCGCAGTCCCGCATGTTTGAGGAACGCTTTGTCGCGGAAAATATCCCCTACAAGCTGGTGGGCGGTGTGAATTTCTATGCGCGCAGGGAAATCAAGGATCTTCTGGCATATCTGAAAACGATCGACAATGCAAAGGACGACCTTGCGGTAAAGCGCATTATCAACATTCCAAAGCGCGGCATCGGCGCAACCTCGATCAGCCGTGTGCAGATGTTTGCCGATGAAAACGAGATGAGCTTTTACGAGGCGGCAAAGCGGGCGGGGGATATCGGCGCGCTGGGGAGAGGTGCGGCGGCGAAGATCAGCCCGTTTGTGACCTATATCCAGACGATGCGCAGCAAGGCGGAGTTTCTCGGTGTGGAGGAGCTTTTGAAAAATATTATAGAGGATACCGGCTATGTGCGCGAGCTGGAGGCGGAGGGTACGCCGGAGGCGCGCGCGCGTATGGAAAATATCGACGAGCTGATCTCAAAGGCGGCGGGCTATGAGGAAAACGCTGATGCGCCGAGTCTCTCCGGTTTTTTGGAGGAGGTAGCGCTTGTGGCGGATATCGACGATGTCGTGGAGGGCAGCGATTACGTGGTGCTTATGACGCTCCACTCCGCAAAGGGGCTTGAGTTTCCGAGCGTGTATCTGGCCGGGCTTGAGGACGGCCTGTTTCCGAGCTACAGGACGATCACGAGCGACAATGCAGACGAGGAGCTGGAGGAGGAGCGGCGGCTGTGCTATGTGGGCATCACGCGTGCAATGAAGCGGCTGACGGTCACAAGTGCAAAAATGCGCATGGTACGCGGGGAGACGCGCTATTCCAAGGTGTCGCGCTTTGTGTCGGAGATTCCGGCAGAGCTTTTGAGCGGCACGGCTGCGTCCGGAAAAAGTATTCCGCGCCCCGAACAAAGCGTGCGCACCCCGCCCCGCGCGGGAAGTGCGAAACGGATCCTGCGGGAAAAACCGGCGATCCCCGGGCAAATAAAGCCGTTTTCCACGGATGCGACAAGCGGTGTGTCGCTGGGCTATGCGCAGGGCGACCGCGTGCGTCACATGAAATTTGGCGAGGGTATCGTCACACAGATCGTCGCGGGCGGAAGGGATTACGAGGTGACGGTTGATTTTGACCGTGTGGGAACGAAAAAGATGTTTGCCGGCTTTGCAAAATTAAAAAAAGTATAAAAAATCTGTAAATTGCAAATTTTTACTAGGATATTTGGGTAAAATATGTTAGAATATCGTATAAGCAATTTGGCTGCCGTAAGCGCGGTGAGCAGCGCGGGTCTGCCGGGCGCAGGATAAGAACGGCGCATTCAAGTTTGAAAAAGAGATAAAGGAGTAGACAGCATGAACAGAATCGATGATTTGCAGAATTTATTGTCAACCAACATCAACAAGGTGAGCGAGCTCATCAACAAGAAGGACGAGGACGAGAAGAAGGGCCCGAAGGCAAAGACTGTTTTCGCTATTATCGGGATTGTCGTGATCGCAGCGGCTGCGGCTTACGGCCTGTATCGTTTCTTTGCGCCGGATTATCTTGAGGACTTTGAGGACGATCTGGACGACGAGTTCGAGGAGGACTTTTTCGATGATGAGAGCGACAAGGCAGAGGAGGCTGCCGAGGAGAGTGCGAAGAAGGACGACGCTGCCGAGGAAGAGCCTTTTGTAGAGGAGTAAAAGACAGTGGCACAGGAGTCTCGCCGGATCGGCGGGGCTCCTTTTTAGTGTGCAGCCCCGTGCAGAGGAATATGCCGCTAAGGCGGCGCACGGGGCGCGCGGCGAGTAGGGGGGAAAACCTTCCCCTACGCGATGTTTGCCCGGCATGGGCGGGTTTTACCGGGTGAAAGTCCCGGATGCGGGGATAAGGCTGCCGGTGCCGACGTCGGTGAAAGATGAGGAGATCAGATGAAAAAGGGACAGATCTATGAGGGTATGGTGGAAAAGGTGTCTTTTCCGAATAAATGTGTGGTGGCTGTGGAGGGAGAGGAGCAGCGGGTTGTCATAAAGTATGCGCTGCCAGGGCAAAGGGTACGCTTTCGCCTCAGCAAAAAGAGAAAGGGAAAGTGTGAGGGGAACCTCCTTGAGGTTTTGGAACCCTCGCCGCTTGAGCTGTGCGGCGCGGACATACCGTGCAGGCATTTCGGGGCGTGTGGCGGATGCACATATCAGCATCTGCGCTATGAGGATCAGCTTGCGTTAAAGGAGACACAGATACGGGAACTGCTTGCGCCGGTTCTCGCGGCAGACGGAAGCGATTTTGACGCGCTCTATGAGGGGATTGCGGCGAGTCCGCGACAGTTTGGCTACCGCAACAAAATGGAGTTTTCGTTTGGGGATACGTGCAAGGACGGTGACCTGGCGCTCGGAATGCACAGGAGAGGCAGCTTTTACGATATTGTGACGGTTTCGGGCTGCCGGATCGTGGATGCGGATTTTAAGAAAATACTGACGGCCTCTTTGGACTATTTTTCAAGGCGCCGCGTGAGCTATTTCCATAAAAATACGCATGAGGGATATCTGCGTCACCTGCTCGTGCGCAAGGCGGAAAAGACGGGGGATATTTTGGTCGATCTGGTGACGACGACGCAGACAGATTGTCTGAGCGCGGATGCGGTGCGGATGGACGTCGGCTGTGCGGATGCGGACGGTGACCCGGATTTGGCGGCAACTGCGTTTTATCACGCGCAGGCACGCATAAAGGGCACTTCTTTCCGGGAGGAAACATTGCTTGCAGGTCTGGTGGAGACGCTGAGAAGGCTTGAGCTGGCCGGGCGAATTGTGGGCATTCTGCATACGCGTAACGACAGTGTGGCGGATGTGGTGAAGGATGAGGGCACGGATATTCTGTACGGTGAGAATTTTTTCTACGAAAAGCTGCTCGGCCTGCGCTTTCTGATCAACCCGTTTTCGTTTTTCCAGACGAATTCACTTGGCGCGGAAGTCCTCTATCGCGTGGCACGGGAGTTTGCAGGGGCTGTGTGCGCGGATGACGGGGAGCTGTCTTTGGCGCGGTCGGCATGCGCGGATACGGGCGGTGCGGTTTCTGCTTCTGAGCCCAGGCTGTACATGGCGGGGGATGGTCTGAATAAACGATCAGATGCGGGCGGCGCGGTTATTTATGATCTCTATTCCGGCACCGGAACGATTGCGCAGATTTTGGCTCCGGTGGCGGGGAAGGTCATCGGCGTTGAGATTGTGGAGGAGGCGGTAGAGGCCGCAAGGAAAAACGCTGCGGCCAACGGGCTTTGCAACTGTGAAT
>CAMTZV010000130.1 GCA_947086625.1 uncultured bacterium
GGCATTCTGTTACAGGTGTCGCATAAATTTTTTTCAAAGGCGGTGAAGCCGCTTGGCATCGAGCTTGGCGGCGAGCGTGATTTTGGCGTGGGCATGTTTTTCTTCCCGCAGGATGAGCTCATGCGCAATCAGGCGAAGAAGATGTTTGAGGTCATCGTTGAGAAGGAGGGGCTCGTGCTGCTCGGCTGGCGCGAGGTGCCGACGCATGCGGATGTGCTCGGGCAAAAGGCGAGGGACTGTATGCCCTGCATTATGCAGGCGTTTATCAAACGCCCCGAGCATGTGGCGCGCGGGCTGGATTTTGACCGGATGCTCTACATCGTGCGCCGCGTGTTCGAGCAGAGCAACGAGGTGACGTACGTCGCCTCGCTCTCGAGCCGCACGATCGTCTACAAGGGCATGTTTTTAGTCGATCAGCTGAGGCTCTTCTTTGACGATTTGCAGGATAAGGACTACGAGTCGGCGATCGCAACCGTCCACTCGCGTTTCAGCACGAACACGAACCCGAGCTGGGAGCGGGCGCATCCGAACCGCTTCATCGTCCACAACGGCGAGATCAACACGATCCGCGGAAACGCCGACAAGATGCTGGCCAGAGAGGAGACGATGCGCTCCGGCAAGCTGCACGATCAGCTCACAAAGGTGCTCCCGGTCATCAATACGGAGGGCTCGGACTCCGCGATGACGGACAACACGCTGGAGTTCCTCGTCATGAGCGGGATGCCGCTGCCGCTGGCGGTCATGATTATGATTCCGGAGCCGTGGGCGAACAACGATCTGATGAGCCAGAAAAAGAAGGATTTTTACCAGTATTACGCGACGATGATGGAGCCGTGGGACGGCCCGGCGTCCATCCTCTTTTCCGACGGGGACGTGATGGGCGCGGTGCTCGACCGCAACGGCCTGCGCCCGTCGCGCTACTACGTGCTCGACAACGACCAGCTGATCTTATCGTCCGAGGTGGGCGTGCTGGACATCGATCCGGCGCACATCGTGGCAAAGGACCGTCTGCGCCCCGGGAAAATGCTGCTCGTCGACACGGTAGCGGGGCGCATCATCGACGACGAGGAATTGAAAAACGATTACGCGGGGCGCCAGCCCTACGGCGAGTGGCTTGACCGCAATCTCGTCCAGCTAAAGGAGCTTCGCATTCCAAACAAGCGCGTGCCCGCATACGGTTACGAGGAGCGCCAGCGCATGATGAAGGCGTTCGGTTATTCCTACGAATCGCTCAAGGAGGTCATTTTGCCGATGGCGCAAAACGGCGGCGAGTCCACGAGCGCGATGGGCATGGACATCCCGCTGGCGGTGCTCGATCAGAAATACCAGCCGCTTTTCAATTACTTTAAGCAGCTCTTCGCGCAGGTGACAAACCCGCCGATCGACTCGATCCGGGAAAAGATCGTCACCTCGACGACGATCTACATCGGCGAGGACGGAAACCTCTTACTCGAAAAGCCGGAAAACTGCCACGTCATCAAGGTAAACAATCCGATTCTGACGAACACGGACCTGATGAAGATCAAGGCGATGGACAAAGAGGGCTTCTCGGTGAGCGAGATACCGATTACCTACTATAAAAATACGAGCCTCGAGAAGGCGATCGACCGCCTGTTTGTCGAGGCGGACCGGGCGTACCGCGACGGTGCGAACATCCTTATTTTGTCCGACCGGGGCGTGGACGAAAACCATGTGGCGATCCCCTCGCTGCTCGCGGTGGCGGCGCTGCACGAGCATCTCGTTGTGACAAAAAAGCGCACGGCGCTGGCGATCATCCTGGAGTCCGGCGAGCCCCACGAGGTACACCACTTCGCGACGCTGCTCGGCTACGGCGCGTGCGCGGTCAACCCGTATCTGGCGCAGGATGTGGTAAAGCAGCTCGTCGACGAGCGCCTGTTAGACAAGGATTACTACGCGGCGATCGAGGACTACAATCAGGCGGTGCTCGGCGGCATCGTGAAGATCGCGGCAAAAATGGGTATTTCCACGATCCAGTCGTATCAGGGGGCAAAAATTTTCGAGGCGATCGGCATCGACAAGTCGGTCATCGACAAATATTTTACAAACACGGTCAGCCGCATCGGCGGCATCACGCTCAAGGACATCGAGGAGCAGGTGAATTTCCTGCACTCCGAGGCGTACGACCCGCTCGGGCTGGAAAACGACCTCACGCTCGACTCGGTCGGCCGTCACGCGATGCGAAGCGGCGCGGAGGAGCATCTGTACAACCCGCTGACGATCCATCTGCTGCAGCAGTCCACGAAGCGCGGGGATTACGCGCTCTTTCAGGAGTATGAAAGGGCAGTCAACGATCTGGAAAACCGAAATTATATCCGCGGGATGCTCGATTTTTCCTATCCGAAAAAGGGCGTGCCGATCGAGGAGGTCGAGAGTGTCGATTCCATCGTGACACGCTTTAAGACGGGCGCGATGAGCTACGGCTCCATCTCGCAGGAGGCGCACGAGACGCTGGCGATCGCGATGAACCGGCTGCACGGGAAATCAAACACCGGCGAGGGCGGCGAGAGCCTGGATCGCCTTGTGCCCGGGCCGGACGGCAAAAACCGCTGCTCCGCGATCAAGCAGGTGGCGAGCGGGCGCTTCGGCGTGACGAGCACCTACCTTGTGAGCGCGCAGGAGATCCAGATCAAGATGGCGCAGGGTGCAAAGCCCGGCGAGGGCGGGCATCTGCCCGGCGCGAAGGTGTATCCGTGGATCGCAAAAACCAGACATTCCACGCCCGGCGTGTCTTTGATCTCGCCGCCGCCGCACCACGACATTTATTCCATTGAGGATTTGGAGCAGCTCATCTATGATCTGAAAAACGCAAACAAAAAAGCACGCATTTCCGTGAAGCTCGTCTCAGAGGCGGGCGTGGGGACAGTCGCCGCGGGCGTGGCGAAGGCGGGCGCGCAGGTCATTTTAATCTCGGGCTACGACGGCGGGACGGGGGCGGCCCCGCGCAGCTCCATCCACAATGCGGGACTTCCGTGGGAGCTGGGGCTTGCGGAGACGCACCAGACGCTGATTTTAAACGGGCTGCGCGAAAAGGTGCGCGTGGAGACGGACGGCAAGCTCATGACCGGGCGGGACGTGGCGATCGCGGCGGCGCTCGGCGCGGAGGAGTTCGGGTTTGCGACCGCTCCGCTTGTCACGATGGGCTGCGTCATGATGCGCGTCTGCAACCTGGACACGTGCCCGGCGGGCGTGGCGACCCAGAACCCCGAGCTTCGGAAACGCTTTGCGGGCAAGCCGGAGTACGTCGTCAACTTCATGCGGTTTATCGCGCAGGATCTGCGCGAGCACATGGCAAGGCTTGGCGTGCGCACGGTCGACGAGCTGGTCGGCAGGAGCGACCTTCTGCGCGTGCGCGACGACCTGAACGAAAAGCAGAAAAGAGTAGATCTGACGAATATTTTACACAACCCGTTTGCGGGCACGGGGGAGCGGTTTACGTTCAATCCGAAAAAGGTGTACGATTTCGAGCTGGAAAAGACGAAGGATACGACGGTGCTGCTGCGCCAGCTCTCCGGCGCGCTTTCCGGCGGCAAAAAGCGCGTGATCGAGCTGGAGGTCACGAACACCGACCGGACGCTCGGCACGATGTTTGGCTCAAAGATCACGGAGCTGTGCGGGAGCGCGCCCGCGGACGACACGTTCGTCGTGAAGTGCAGGGGCGCGGGCGGCCAGAGCTTCGGCGCGTTCATCCCGCAGGGGCTTACCCTTGAGCTTGTGGGCGACTCGAACGACTATTTCGGAAAGGGCTTATCCGGCGGAAAGCTGATCATCTACCCGCCCGCGGGCGTGACGTACAAAAAGGACGAAAACATTATCATCGGAAACGTGGCACTCTACGGCGCGACGAGCGGCAGGGCGTTTATCGGCGGCGTTGCGGGGGAGCGCTTCTGCGTCCGCAATTCCGGCGCGGTGGCGGTTGTCGAGGGCGTCGGCGACCACGGCTGTGAGTACATGACCGGCGGGCGTGTCGTCGTGCTCGGAAAGACCGGGAAAAACTTCGCGGCGGGCATGAGCGGCGGCATCGCCTACGTGCTGGACGAGGACAGCGACCTCTACACGCGCACGAACAAGGAGATGGTGTTTACGGAAGCGCTGACAAACAAGTACGACGTGCTCGAGCTCAAAGAGCTGATAAAGGAGCACGTGACGTACACGAACTCCGAGAAGGGCAAGGAGATTTTAGACCATTTTGCGGAGTATCTGCCGAAATTTAAAAAGATCGTACCCTACGACTACAACCGCATGATGATGGCGATCGTGCAGATGGAGGAGAAGGGGCTTAGCTCCGAGCAGGCACAGATCGAGGCGTTTTATGCAAATGCAAAAGGAGGTAGAGGAGGAAGTCAAAATGCGAAGCATTTTTCTGCATGACTTCCGACGAAATGCCCGAGAGCGGAGGCGAACGGGCGATACCTTAAATAGGAGGGTGAAATGGGAAAACCGACCGGATTTTTGGATTATGAGAGAAGGACTGCACGTGCCGAGAAGCCGAAGGAGCGCGTGAAGCATTTTCGGGAGTTCCACGTTCCGCTGCCCTTAAAAGAGCAGCAGGAGCAGGGCGCGCGCTGTATGTCGTGCGGCGTGCCGTTTTGTCAGGCGGGCATGACGATCATGGGCATGACGAGCGGCTGCCCGCTGAACAACCTCGTGCCGGAGTGGAACGACCTCGTATACCGCGGCAACTGGGAGCAGGCGTACCGCCGCCTGAAAAAGACGAACAATTTCCCGGAGTTTACGTCGCGGGTGTGCCCGGCGCTCTGTGAGGCGGCGTGCACATGCGGACACTACGACGAGAGCGTCACGACAAAGGAGAATGAGCGGGGCATCATCGAGTACGCCTACGAGCACGGCTATGCAGATGCAAAACCGCCGAAGGTGCGCACCGGAAAGCGCGTGGCTGTCGTCGGCTCCGGACCCGCGGGGCTTGCAGCCGCGGATCAGCTCAACAAGAGGGGACATTCGGTGACGGTCTACGAGCGCGACGACCGCGTCGGCGGACTGCTCATGTACGGCATTCCGAACATGAAGCTGGAAAAGCAGGTGATTGAGCGCAAGGTGAAGATCATGGAAGCGGAGGGCGTGACGTTCGTGACAGGCGCCAACGTCGGGAAGGACGTAAAGCCCGCGAAGCTTTTGAAGGAGTACGACCGCGTGATTTTAGCGTGCGGCGCGAAGCAGCCGCGGGATATCAAGGCGTCGGGCCGGGAGGCGGGCGGCATTTACTTTGCGGTGGACTTCCTTGCAGGCGTGACAAAGAGCCTGCTCGACTCGGATTTAAAGGATAAAAAGTTTGCGGACGTAAGGGGCAAAAACGTCGTCATCATCGGCGGCGGCGACACCGGCAACGACTGCGTGGGAAGCTGCATCCGCCTCGGGGCGGCGTCGGTTGTGCAGCTTGAGATGATGGAGAAGGCGCCGGATATGCGCGCCGAGGACAACCCGTGGCCCGAGTGGCCGCGCGTCTGCAAAACCGATTACGGCCAGGAGGAGGCGATCGCGCTGTTTGGGCACGACCCGCGCATTTACACGACGACCGTAAAGGAATTTTTGAAGGATAAAAACGGCAATGTAAAGGAGCTTGTGACCGTCCGGC
>CAMTZV010000131.1 GCA_947086625.1 uncultured bacterium
GTCCCTGCCGGGGTATACATCCGCAATCGTAGATGTGGGCCTGCAGCAGTACGGTATTGAGGACTGCATGATGGAACAGATGCGCCGCGAAACGGGCGAGGCGCTGCGGGGTCTGCTGCCGGAGGGCATGTTTGAACGATACTATTCTTATAATGAAGCGACAGGCTTTTATGAGCTGTCGGAGCTCACGCGGGAGGAGCGCAGAGAGCTTTGCGAAGCGTTTGTGCAGCCGATGGTGCTGCTCTATGCGGGCAGCCATATGGATGAGCTTCTGGAGCAAAACGGTCTGGATGCTGCGGACCTTCCGGGTGCAGATACGGGGTCTTTTGACATGGAAGAACTGCTCGCGGGTTTTGGTGAGATTAGCGATTCGATTCTGGAGCAGATCGCGGTTCAGTGTGTGCGGGAGGAGTACGAGGCGTGCGGCGTGGATCTGGCCCGGATGCAGCGCGGGTATCTGCTGAAAACCGGTGCAAAGATGATGACGCTGTCTGTGCTTATGCTGGCGGCGGCGATCGCCTGCGGCTACCTGTCCGCGAAGACCGCGGCAAAGATCGGTCTGGAGCTTCGCGGCAGGGTGTTTGAAAACGTGCTTCAATTTTCGAACGTGGAGATGAACCAGTTTTCCACCGCGTCGCTGATCACGCGCAGCACGAACGATATTCAGCAGATTCAGATGGTATCGGTCATGCTGCTGCGCATGGTCTTTTACGCCCCGATTTTAGGCGTCGGCGGCGTGCTGAAGGTCGTGTCCACGAGGACGGGCATGGGCTGGATTATCGTTGTCGCAGTTGTTCTGATCACGGCGCTGGTGCTCACGCTCATGGGGATCACGCTGCCGAAATTTCAGGCTATGCAGAAGCTGGTGGACCGCCTGAATCTGGTGTCCCGCGAGATTTTGACGGGGCTTCCGGTCATTCGCGCGTTTTCCCGGGAGCAGTTTGAGGAGGAGCGCTTTGATACGGCTAACAAAAATCTTATGGCAACCCAGCTCTTTACAAACCGTGTGATGACACTGATGATGCCCGCGATGATGCTGATCATGAACGGCGTGAGCGTGCTCATCGTCTGGGTTGGCGGACACGGCATCGATGTGGGAAGATTGCAGGTCGGAGATATGATCGCCTTCATTACTTATACGATGCAGATCATCATGTCGTTTCTGATGATTACGATGATTTCCGTTATGCTGCCGCGTGCAGGCGTTGCGGCGGAGCGTATCGACGAGGTAATCCGCACGCAAAGCTCGATCGGTGATGCCGCTCATGTGCGGGACGAGGAACGCACAAAGTGGCAGGGCAGGGTAGAATTTTCGGATGTATCATTCCGCTATGAGGGCGCCGACGAGGATGCTTTAGAGCACATTTCCTTTGTCGCGGAGCCGGGGAAGACGACGGCGATCATCGGTAGCACCGGCTGTGGAAAGAGTACGCTTGTGAATCTCATTCCCCGCTTTTATGATGTGACGGAAGGGAAAATTACGATGGATGGTATCGATATACGGGAGCTGTCTCAGAAAAAGCTGCGCAGCCTGCTTGGCGTGGTGCCGCAAAAGGGAGTGCTTTTTTCAGGGGATATCGCATCCAATCTGAAATTTGGCGGCGACGAGATCAGCGATGCGCAGATGAACGAGGCGGCAGAGATTGCACAGGCACTCGATTTCATTGAGGAGAAGCCGGACGGCTTTCACAGCGAGATTGCGCAGGGAGGCACGAACGTGTCCGGCGGACAGAAGCAGCGGCTCTCCATCGCGCGGGCGATTGCAAAGCAGCCGCGGGTACTGATTTTTGACGACAGCTTTTCGGCGCTGGACTACAAGACGGACGCTGCCCTGCGCAGAGCGCTGGCAGAAAAAACGGCGGACGCCACGGTGATCATCGTGGCGCAGCGTATTAACACGATCTTACATGCGGATCAGATCCTTGTGCTCGAGGATGGCAGGATCGTCGGCAGAGGAACACATGACGAGCTGCTTGCGGGCTGTGAGGCATATCAGGAGATCGCCGGTTCGCAGATGTCTGAGGAAGAACTGAGAGGAGGTGTGTGCTGATGGCAGAGAGAACAAACAGGCGCGGACACGGGCCGATGGGACACGGGCCCGGTGCGCCGGTGGAGCGCGCGAAGGATTTCAGAGGAACGCTTCGCAAGCTGCTCGTCTATGTGAACAATTACAGGCCGGCGCTCATTGTCGTGGTCCTTTTCGCGGTTGCCGGTACGATATTTAATGTGGTTGGGCCAAAAATTTTGAGCCGTGCTACGACGGAGCTCTTTAACGGCCTGATGAGCAAGCTTTCCGGCGGAAGCGGCATCGATTTTTCAAGGATCGGCAGGATTCTTCTGATCCTGCTCGCCATCTATGTGTGCAGCTCTGTGTTTTCCTTTGTGCAGGGCCTTATTATGACGCGCATCTCGCAGGAGATGACGTTTCGGATGCGGCGGGAGATTTCTGAGAAAATCAACCGTATGCCGATGAAATATTTTGAGTCGCGCACGGTAGGCGAGGTATTGTCGCGCATTACCAACGATGTCGATACGATGGGCCAGAGTCTGAACCAGTCCATTACACAGTTGATCACATCGATTGCGACGATCGTGGGCGTGTTTATCATGATGCTGACGATCAGTCCGCTGATGACGCTCATCGCGCTTGTGATTTTGCCGATTTCGACGGCGCTTATGGTCGTCGTCATGAAATTTTCACAGCGGCATTTTAAAAACCACCAGAAATATCTGGGCGAGGTCAACGGGCAGGTGGAGGAGATCTACAGCGGCCATCAGGTCGTGAAGGCGTTCAACCGGGAGGAGCAGACGCTTCGCATTTTTCATGAGACGAATGAAAAGCTCTATGAGTCTGCGTGGAAATCACAGTTTTTGTCCGGTTTGATGCAGCCGATTATGATGTTTGTGGGAAATCTCGGCTACGTGGCGGTGGCGGTTTCGGGAAGCCTGCTCGCGGCAAGACGCGTCATTGAGGTGGGCGATATACAGGCGTTTATCCAGTATGTGAAAAACTTTACCCAGCCGATCACGCAGCTTGCGCAGATATCCAATATGCTGCAGTCCATGGCGGCCGCGGCGGAGCGCGTATTCGAGTTTCTGGAGGAGGAAGAAGAGGAAAGCGTCGCAGAGCATCCGGTAGAGATCGCTCAGGCGAGAGGGGATGTAACGTTCTCCCATGTACAGTTCGGCTATCAGCCCGACCGCGTCATCATCCACGATTTCAGCAGCGAGGTAAAAGCGGGCCAGACGGTAGCGATCGTCGGGCCGACCGGGGCCGGAAAGACCACGATGGTGAAGCTGCTTTTGCGCTTTTACAATGTAGGCGGGGGCGCGATCTATGTGGACGGACACGATATCCGCGATTTTAACCGGGACGACCTGCGCAGGCAGTTTGGCATGGTTTTGCAGGATACGTGGCTGTTTCAGGGCACGATCATGGAAAATATCCGTTACGGGCGGCTGGACGCGACGGACGAGGAGGTCATCGCGGCGGCGCGGGCGGCGCACGCGCATCACTTTATACAGACGCTGCCGGGCGGCTATCAGATGGAGCTGAACGAGGAGGCGAGCAACGTCTCGCAGGGCCAGAAGCAGCTTCTCACGATCGCGCGGGCGATTCTTGCGGACAATCCGATCATGATATTGGACGAGGCGACAAGCTCAGTGGATACGAGGACCGAGCAGCGCATTCAGAAGGCGATGGACAATTTGATGAAGGGGAGAACGAGCTTTGTGATCGCACATCGTCTCTCAACGATCAAAAACGCGGATCTGATCCTCGTCATGAAGGATGGGGATATCATCGAGCAGGGAACGCACGGGACGTTAATGGAGATGGGCGGTTTTTACGCGGATCTTTACCAGAGCCAGTTTGAGCAGACGGGCGCGTGAAAGGAAGCGCCCGTCCGGGCATGTGTCAGACCGGATTTACGTGCACCATGATGTGTTTGACCTTTGGGAAGCGCTGTTCAATGGAATCGTGTACCGATTCCGCGATCTTATGCGCTTCCCGAAGCGTTTTGTCTCCGTCCGCACGTATTTCGATATCCACATATATTTTGTTGGCAAACACGCGGGTCATGAGCATGTCGATCCCCTCCACGCCGCAGATGGAGAGGGCGCAGTCACGGATCTGGGTCTCTGTCTTTTCATCACAGGCCTTGTCGACCATCTTGTCGACGGCATCCATAAAAATATCGTATGCTGCCTTGACGATAAAGACACAGATGACGACACTGGCCACCGGATCAGAGACAGGGAAGCCGAGTCTGGCACCTGCGATACCGATGAGCGCCCCCACGGAGGAGAGCGCATCGGAGCGGTGGTGCCACGCGTCGGCCATGAGTGCGCCGGAATCGATCTTTTTGGCGTAGCCCCGTGTGTACCAGAACATCGCTTCCTTTACAATGATGGAGACGAGCGCTGCCAGCAGGGCGGGTACGCCGGGAACCGAGAGCGATTCCCAGGCGCCGGAAAAAATAGTTTTGCAGGCGCGCCAGCCAATGCCAAAACCGGTGATGCACAGCACGGTCGCCAGAATGATGGCAGCGACGCACTCCATGCGCTCGTGGCCGTAGGGGTGCTCCTTGTCGGAGTCCCGGCTGGCGATCTTTACGCCTGCAATGACGACGATCGAGCTGAAAACGTCTGAGGCGGAGTGTACTGCGTCGGAGATCATCGCGCCTGAGTGCGCGAAAATTCCGGCGAGCAGCTTGCAGACGGAGAGTGCGATGTTCCATATAATACTTACAAACGAGACATGTGTGGCAGTGTGTTCGTATATCAGATCAATCTCTTTCTTTTCGACAGCCTCCGCTGTCCGGTTGTTCGTTGTCTGTTCCATAAAAATTACCCCTTTGATGGCTTTCTGCAAAAATTCATTGCTCGTGAGTATAGCATATGCAAAAGACCGGTTCAAGTGTTTTTATAACTAAAATACGAAAATTCCGTTGACAACAATGTCTAACGGTGTTAGACTATAGTTGTCTAACGGGATTAGACATGTCCGCGGCGCAAGCGGACGGGCGTTATCGTAAAGGAGGGAATTTTTATGGAAGCGTACAAATTAGGAGAGATGGAGGCGCGCTTTGCGGAGCTGATCTGGCAAAACGCGCCGATCCGCTCGGGAGAGCTGACAAAGCTGTGTGAGCGGCAGTTTGACTGGAAGCGGACGACGACCTACACGATGCTGAAGCGTCTCTGTGAGCGGGGGATGTTCGCCAATGAGGGCGGCGTCGTGCAGGTGAGGATGACGAAGGAGGAGTTTTTGGCCGGGCAGGGCAGCTCGTTTATCGAGGAGCATTTTGACGGCTCGCTGCCGCTGTTTCTTGCGGCGTTTTCCAGAAAAAACAGGCTGAGCCGGGAGGACGTCGACAAGCTGCAGCAGCTCATTGATTCTTATCGGGAGGAGGATGTGCAATGATCGAGGGCTTACTGAAAATGAGTGCGACGGGCGCGGTCGCGATCGCTGTGGTGCTGCTGCTTCGGCTGTGCCTGCGGCGATTGCCAAAGATTTTTTGCTATGCGCTGTGGGCGGTCGTTCTGTTTCGGCTGCTGTGTCCCGTCTCGGTGGCGCTGCCATTATCCGCGTTCAACCTGCTTGGCG
>CAMTZV010000132.1 GCA_947086625.1 uncultured bacterium
AGCGCTACGGGGCGTGGATTGCCGGGAGAAAGGCGGATGCGCCGCAGCATTTCGAATTTGCTCCGAATACGGTCTCCTTTGCGGTTTCGGCGGATAGACGGAAGCTCATATGCCTTTCCATCCCCTTTGCAAAAGGGTGGCGCGCATTCGTGGACGGTGAGGAGGCGCCGCTTATGCGGGCGAACGTCCAGTATATGGCGCTCGCGCTGGATGCGGGAGAGCATGAGATCCGGCTGGCCTATGCGACCCCGCTGCTGCGGGAGGGCGCGTGCATTTCGGCGCTTGCCGCCGCAGCGCTCGCCGCGGCGGCGCTCATCCGCAAACGAAAGGCGGGAGGGGCGGGCGAAAAAGCGCACGCCGGAGGGAAAGCGGATTACACGGAAGAAATTTACAGAATTTACAGATAGGAGGAAGGCAAAATGCTGTTGTCGCTTGTAATTCCATGCTATAACGAGGAGGAATCCCTGCCTGTTTTTTACCGGGAGGTGACGCGCGTCATGCGGGGCATGGACTGTGAGTACGAGCTGTTGTTTGTGAACGACGGCTCGAGGGACGGGACGCTTGCGGTCTTAAAGGAGCTGGCAGAGCGGGACGGGCATGTCGTCTATCTGTCGTTTTCCCGCAATTTCGGAAAGGAAGCGGCGATGTATGCGGGCTTTTGTAACGCGCGCGGAGACTACGCGGCTGTCATGGACGCCGATCTGCAGGATCCGCCGTCCCTGCTGCCGGAGATGCTTGCTATTTTGCAGGGCGGGGAGTATGACAGCGTGGCAACCAGACGCGCGGACCGCAGCGGGGAGCCGCCCGTCAGAAGCTATTTTGCAAAGAAATTTTACCGCATCATCAACCGGATCTCGGATGCGGATATTGTGGACGGCGCGCGCGATTTTCGCCTGATGAAGCGGGAGATGGTGGACGTCATCGTCTCGATGGGCGAGAACAACCGTTTTTCCAAGGGGATCTTCGGATGGATCGGCTTTCAGACGTATTGGATGCCTTACGAAAACGTGGAGCGGGTCGCGGGGGAGACGAAGTGGAATTTCTGGAAATTGTTCCACTACGCCGTCGACGGGATCATCAATTTCTCGCAGACGCCGCTTTGCATCGCCTCGTGGTTCGGCATTTTCATGACGTGCTTTGCGTTTTTGATGATGGTTTTTATCGTCGTGCGATGGCTGATTTTCAGCGATCCCGTGGCCGGGTGGACGTCCACGGTCTGTATCATCATCTTTATCGGCGGCATCCAGCTCTTCTGCCTCGGGATCATGGGGCAGTACATCGCCAAGACGTACATGGAGGCGAAGCACCGCCCGCATTTCATTATCTCGGAGACGAACGGGGACGGCATCAAAAAGGTTAGATGAGGAGGAAGGCAAATGCGAAGCATTTTTAAGATGCCTTCCGACGACATGCCCGCGAGCGGAGGTGAACGGGCGTTACATTGTGAATGAGGAGGGCAAAAATGAACAAGCAGAGCGTGAGAAAACAATCCGGATGGATCCAGTTTATCAAATTTGGAATGGTGGGGATCAGTAACACGGCGGTGAATTATGGGATTTATCTGCTGTCGCTGGGCGCGCTTGAGTCCGTGAGGGGCGCGCGTCGGTTTGACTATCTCATCGCGCAGATGATCGCGTTTGTGCTCAGCGTCCTGTGGTCCTTTTTCTGGAATTACAAGTATGTTTTTACGGATCAGGCAAAACGGGGGAAGGCGGACTGGAAAACGGCCGGCCGGCAGCTTTTGAGGGCCTACGCGTCCTACTCGTTTACCGGTATTTTCCTGAACAGCTTTTTATTACTGGTTGAGGTAGATGCACTGGGCATGTCGAAGGCGGTTGCGCCGCTGGTCAATCTTTGTATTTCTGTTCCGGTTAATTTTTGGCTGAATAAGTATTGGACGTTTGGGGGAAAGGCTTTAAAATCTTAATATTATCTGCACAAAATGAGTGTTCAATACGTAGATTTCAAATATCTCTGTTTCAGTTATGGTGTGTAGTATAGACCAGCGGAGCGGGAAAAGTAAAGTTAAAAATTTTGCGAAAAGATGTAAACGGGTCGGGAAAACCGGACATTTGGAGATGTAAAAGCAAGAAAATAAAAGCCCCCGACGTATTATACATGTGCAATACGTCGGGGGTGAAAAAATGAAATGAAAACTGCCTGATCTTATGACTGATGCCTGAGCTTATGATTGATACCGATCCCGACTCCCATCATCGCCCAGTAGAGCGGCGAGACGGTGATCGTCGAATCGTTTGCAAGGCCGGAGATCATATAGCCTGCCGTGCCGAGCATCGCCGCAAAGCCTGTGAGGACAAGCGGATTGTCAAACCGCTGCCGGAAATAGAGCCGCAGGCTGGATACGAAATACCACAGATAGAAAACAAGGAAGCAGATCAGGGAGAGTACGCCGGTCTGCACCGCGATCTGTAAATACAGGTTGTGCGGCCTTGTGACAAACATGTTGTCATACCCGTTGTTGTAGCGATCCACGAAATCTCCGTTCGGGAATTCAAAGACGAAGGTATCCGCGCCGGAGCCGAACAGGATAAAATTTTTCAAAACAGCGATCGTCTTGTTCCAGAGAAACCCGCGCCCGTTGCCGAGAGAACTCTTGTCTACGAGTGGCCCGAAATCAGCCGAGACGTTTTCCTCCGTCAGCTTTGTCAGCGAGCCGATGCCGGAATAATGGTAATAGGTGCCGTCCTCCGTCATCTGGTCGGTAAAGGTCCATCCTTTGTCGTCGATCCACACCGTGAACCCGTACGCGCCCGTCTCCTCGGAGAGCAGCGCCGGCCTGATTGCGATTCCGGAAAAGCGCTCGTCGGTGAGTAGAAAGCACTGGTCGCCAAATTGTTCCGAGTAGGCATAGGTTGCGCCGACCTCCTGCCCGGTCTGGTCCGAGACGTGGAACTCGATGGACGCGTCGACGACCGGCATGCTGATGTTGAGCACATTTCCCCGGTAACCGATCTCCACATGATCGTCGCGGGTAAAGATGTGGTCGATGTCCTTTTTCTCCGTGTCCGAGGCTTTGATATAGGCGCTAACGCGGGGCATGACAGCAGCCAGTGCGCATACGATGGCTGCCGCGGCGGCAGCTGCCAGCAGGAGGCGTCTCTTTTTCGTCCCCGCAGCCCGGAAAAGAAAGAACAGGGCCGCAAACACAGCGACGGCCGCCAGCGCGACGATACCGGCGGAGGATTCGGCGCCGATGATCGAGATCAGGAATGCGGCCAGCAGGAGGGCGGAGGCTGCCCGTACCCTGAAGTCTTTGTAAAACAACAGGAACAGCACAAAGAGCGGCAGGAACAGGAGCGTATAAAATCCCACGTAGTTGATGTTGTAAAAGGACCCGTATACAAGCCCCGGCCGGAAGGCAAAGGTGATGTTATCCCCCTGATAGATCAGGCGGTAGATATCGATCTTAAAAAACTGCAGGACGCAGATCAGACCGACACATGCCGCGCCGGCATAGATGAGCCGGACAACCGGCATCTCACAATCGAGATACACGACCACATAATAGCAGTAGACGGCGGCAGTGACGTATGCGATGAGGTTCCAGACGGTCTCAAACTGGTCCGGCACGCCGTGTGTGCAGAAGTAGGAGTGCTCCGAAAAAAGCGAGGAGAGCACGGCAAGCGTGAGGTATGCAAGGATCGGCAGAAAGATCCTCGTATCGGGGTGAAGCAGGGTTTCCTTCCGCTTCACTTTGCTCACCTGCCAGAGCAGCAAAAGCAGCATAAGGGCTCCCATTGCAGTCACGAGCATCGATTTGTAGAAAAGGAAAAAATCCGCGATTGCCGTCTCTCTGGAGTACCACGGGTATTCCAGAAACGGGTTTGCGAACGCCTTCATCCTGACGACGAGCGGGATGACGACGATCCAGACGGCCAATGGGATGCAGCAGATGTGTTTTTGTGTAAGCTTTTTCATGGGTGCGTTGCTCCTTTCCTCCTGCGTGCTCCGCCTGTCGGGCGGGGGCTTTGGGGCTGCACAGAAATGGCTTGTGCCGTGCACAGGCCATTTCTGCAAAGTCCCCTGCATTTGAAATGCAGGAACCCCGGAAACCCGGGGCTCCTGCGTCTGCCGTTTTGACGGCTGTTGTCTTATTGATAACTGAAGGTTGAGTTGATCGGTACCCAGAAGGTCCATGTGCCGCCCTCATAGTTATCTTCGACGAGTGCATACTTGTAGGTAATCTTCAGTCCGTCGGCTGATGATACGCCGCCAATATCAGCACCACCGGCTGCGGCTAAACCATTACCAAGGGAGGTGATTGATTCGTAATCGCTGGTATTGTTGTTCATATCAACAGATACCTTCATGCCCTCCTTCAGTCTTTCTTCGTCAAATGAAGTTACTTTCTTGTTTGTGACGGTGACTGTCGGCAGGGTCAGTGTGTTCTTTACATTAAAGGTTGTGGAGATCGGCTTGTTTACGAATTTACCGTCTGCGTTGAAATAGTAGTATTCAACGGTATAGTTTCCAAGTCTTGCTACGTCTGTCCACAGGAGCGCACCCTTTGAGGTAGCGTCATTGTAGGAAACATTTCCACTCTTCACAGTTTCACAGGTTACATCGATCGCACCGTCAGAGACCGCAGCCTTAAAGGTTGCCTGGGATGTCACTGCAGCTCTTGTTGTATTGGTTGCAGGATCATATAATCCAACCTTTTCGTTAGCAATGTTAGTATAATACTGATTGCCGAATTTCACGGTTACAGCGGGAGCAGAAATCGCAGATGCGCTTGCAACGCGGATGCCTTTGGCTGTGCCAAAAATAGAGTAAGTGTCGGAATCCTCGTCACTGACAGAACCGTCCGCATTTACATAGCCAGCAAACAGGCCGTTGTACATTGCATATAATTTGGCATTTGTCTTATCTTTGAGGTCTTTCGTCTTGAAGGAAGGATTCTCATCTACTGCTGCTTCTGAAAGCTCTACTTTATATGTGACCTTGATACCGGAACCATCTGTTTTGTATGCAGCTGCCGGAAGCCCTCTTACCGAGATCGGCACATTCTGCTCAAATGCGTAGGAATTGTCGATGTTCTCGGAGCCGGTAACCTTGATCGCGTATGCGCCGGGGGTTGCGCCCTGTGCATCAACGACGCCATCGCCATCTACCGTGAATGTTTCCTGGGTATCGGAAACTCTCTTTGATACGCTGAAGGTGAACTGGCCCTCAACCTCGTTTCCGTTGGCGTCATAGAGCTTCGCCTCGATCTTGTTGCGGTAGTCGAGATCCTTTACGTTGGACATGATCGGGTATTTTGCGGTTGCGACCATCTTTACAGCGGTTGTGCCCTTGCTGACCTGTACAGGGATGGAATAAGCGGTTGCAACACCGTTCTTGCTCGCGGAAATATTTAAGTTTGCGCTGCCGGCAGAGTTTCCTCTTACGCTCAGCCTCAGGTATTTTCCGCTGTCCTGTGTAACCGTAACGGTTGCCACGTCGTCATTCGAGGAATCAACGTCGTACTTGTCATAGCTGATGACTGCTCCTTTGCTGTCCTTTGCACAGAAGTAGACATCGTCGTTGCTCTTGTTCTCGGCAACAGCAACGATCTTATCGCTCAGTCCGAGATAGAACTTTGC
>CAMTZV010000133.1 GCA_947086625.1 uncultured bacterium
AGGCCCTTTACATAGGAAGCGCTGATGCTGTTCCCAACATAATAGATCTCCGGAGTTTTCCGCTGCTCCTTCGTGATATTATTATAGAAGCCATGGCGCAAAAACTCGATCGCTGCGCGCGCCCCCAGATAGGAGCCGCCGATACCGATCACAACAAGCACCTCCGAATCTGACTGGATCTTCGCTGCCGCCTTTTTGATGCGCGCAAACTCTTCCTTATCATAGTCAACCGGAAGGTCAATCCATCCCAGAAAGTCGTTTCCGGCGCCGTTTTTCGCAACCAGCGTCTCTCTCGCAGCCTCCGCAAGCCCTTTCATATAGGAAACCTCTTCCTCGCTGATGAAAGGGGCCGCTTTTGAATAATCAAACGTTACCTTGCTCATGTTCATTTTCCTCCTTTATTTTGTATACGAAATACCTAACAAAATCTTAGCAAAAAGAACCTGTCTTTGCAAGATTTATGGAAATATTTCCGAAAGTACCGCGTCAAAAAGCTGCGCGTCCCTGATCTTCTTCTGCTGCTTTTGTACTTCGATGGCATCCCGCATATCCTGCTCCTGCTTCGAGACAAACTCGTCCTCATCCTCCGTAAATGCCTCCTGCGGCTCCTCCTGCGTATCCTCTTCCGCAAATACCGCCTGCAAATACCCTGTCAGCTTTTCGCTAAAGTACGTCAGCTGGCGGTTGATCCTGCTCATCCTGTTTAGCTGGAGCGCCGAAACTATAATGAGCAGTACCATTCCGGCCAGCATGAGCTTGTCCATATGCGCCGCAAGAAAATCTAACACCTGTGTTGCCAAGATCGTTCCCTCCTTCTTCAGATTTCTTCAGATTCTTCCTGCTATTATCATATAACCTCGTGCGACGCTTTTCCAGCTTTTTTCACCGCATATTTCCCCTCGCTTCGACATACGCCGCTGCCGCTTTCTGCCTGCGAATCCCGCTTGACTTTTTGTTTTGGTAGTATATGATAGGTAATAGATGCATAAGATTAACGAAGGAAGGATTTTATTATTATCATGAAAAAGATTTTACTCACCGGTGGCGGTACCGCCGGCCATGTAACGCCAAATATCGCCCTGCTGCCCCGTCTGAAAGAAGCGGGCTATGAGATTTCCTATGTAGGCTCCTACAAAGGCATTGAAAAGGAGCTGATCGAGGCAGAGCATATCCCCTATTATGGGATTTCCTCCGGGAAGCTGCGCCGCTACTTTGATCCGAAAAACTTTTCCGACCCCTTCAAGGTCATCAACGGGCTGAGACAGTCGATCGGTCTCATACATAAATTAAAGCCCGGCGTTATCTTTTCCAAGGGCGGCTTTGTGTCTGTCCCGGTACTTCTGGCGGCAAGACTGTGTCGCGTGCCCGCCATCATCCATGAATCCGACATCACGCCCGGGCTCGCAAACAAAATCGCGCTTCCCGGTGCCGTAAAAATATGCTGCAATTTCCCGGAAACGATGAAGTATCTTCCGGCAGAAAAGGCCGTCCTCACCGGCTCTCCGATCCGAAAGGAGCTTTTAAACGGAAATGCGTCTGCGGCACGCACGCTGTGCGGGTTTGACGAGAGCCGTCCGGTTCTGTTTATCGTCGGCGGAAGCAGCGGCTCCGTTGTTATCAATGACGCTGTGCGCGATGCGCTTCCCGCGCTGCTAAAAAAATTCCAGGTCATCCATATGTGCGGAAAGGAGCATCTCGATCCGTCTCTGACAAACACCTGCGGCTATCGGCAGTTTGAATATATCGGAAAGGAGCTGCCCGACATTTTTGCACTGGCGGACATCGTCGTTTCCCGTGCAGGCGCAAACTCCATCTGCGAGCTGTTAGCTCTGCGCAAGCCAAATCTTCTGATCCCGCTGTCCGCCGGAGCGAGCCGCGGTGATCAGATCTTAAACGCTGCCTCCTTTGAAAAGCAGGGCTTTTCTATGGTTTTAAAGGAGGAGGACATGACCGCTGCGACACTTTCTGATGCGGTGAGCGCGCTCTATACAAACCGCAGCCGCTACACAGACGCCATGACGCACAGCGGCCAGATGGACTCCATCGAAATGATCATAAAGCTCATCGATGCGGTGGCAAAACCGGCACGCACACGCTGAATCTGCCTGTCAAAGCGCCTCCCGCTATTTTACCTCAAGCTTTTCCTTCAATGCATCCATCTCCTCGTCGGAAAAGGAATTTGCCTCCCAGAGGATCATCTCTTTTCCACCTTTATAGCGGGGGATGAGATGCATATGATAGTGAAACACGGTCTGTCCTGCTTCCGCCCCGTTATTTTGCAGGATATTAAATCCATCGCAGTTTAAAACCGTTGTCATATGGGTTGCCATGCGCTTTGCCAGCTTCATCGCTTCCCCGGCAAGCTCGCCCGGCAGCTCATAGATATCGGCGTAATGCTCCTTTGGCACGATCAGCGCGTGACCCTTTGCAGCCGGCCCAACGTCCAGCATCACTTTAAAATCTTCATCCTCAAACAGCGTGCGCGAAGGAATCTCCCCCGCCACGATCTTACAGAAAATACAGTTCTTGTCTCTCATGCCTGTTCTCCCTCCTGATGCATTGATATATTTTTCTGTTTTAAGACCCTTTGCGGATCCTACTCCTGTTCCGTGGTAAAGACGAACAGCTCGTCCAGCTGCCGAAGCGTCTTAAAGTTCCCCTTTGCCGACATCTCCCCGGTCATAAACGCCCGCTGGAAGGTCATTCGGCCCGCAATGATTGCCTCGAGCACCTCCGGCGTCACCTTCACATATACATCCGTGTGCTCCTGCTGTCCGTAGTGGCATACCAGCTCGCCGTCATGAATCTGCAGACAAAGCGGCTTCTTTTTTCCTTCTATAATAAACAGATAGTTCACATCCAGATCTTTCATGCCCGAAAAATGGGATTCAAAATCAATGACATACGCAAACCCGTCATCCGGTGTGTTCTTCTCCATCAGGCCGCGGAACTTCTCCGCAAGCTGCTCGATATCCTGCTTTTGCTGCTTGACATAGGAGTCGTCTGACACGTACTGGGAAAGCTGCTCGCTCTCCTGCGGCGTCAGCTCCATCTGCGGCGTCCGAAGGACCTTCTGCGTGACGGCCTGGCTGCTCGTAGGCAAACTCTTCATCTTCTGAGAAATCGTGCGATAGAGGCTCTCCGCTTTCTTTTCGATGATGAGCGAGTAATCCTGATTCATCTGGAAGCTCACCAGATCCTCTACATATCCGCATAGACCGCTGCACGGCAGCCCCCCAAGCGTCGCCCAGGCGCTCATCAGGCTTAACTCTGCCTCACGCTCGCCGTACGTCGTCGACATCACAATTGGCTGCATATATGTCTGCGCAATCTTTTCCTTGTCACCGTAGAGCCAACAGGAATCGAGAAACTGCTGCATATAGCCGCCGATCCCCAGCCATTCAACCGTCGTCGCCAAAATCACGCCGTCCGCGTCTTTGATCGTCTGCGGCAGCGTCGATATACTGCTCTTGTGCTCATAGATGTTATAGCGCTCCACGCTGACTCGCAGCTCTGTCAACACCTCTTCCATTTTATTCAGCACATAGATCGTCGGATCGTCGAGAACCCCTCTTCCTCCATAATAAATATTTACCTTCATACAATTTGCTTTCCTTTTTATGATTTGTAACAGCGGCGCGATGCACCGATCTTATGTCTAAACATAGTATAGACAATCTGCCGGCAAAACTCAATGCCGATTTTCTGCGAATGGCGAACGGCCAAACGTTGCTTTTCACACCCGAGCCACGCAGGGCCCGCCCCAGCGAAGCGAGGGCGCTTACTGCGTACCCAGGGGGCATGCTATGGCTGCGGGAAAACAGTAACCGGCCGGACTGCTGCCGTCTACTCCCACTCTGCGACCGGGATCGTCACCTTTCTGCGGTATACGACCACCGCTGCAGCAAAGCCTGCCGCCGCACCGCCCAGATGCGCCCATGCATCCACGCCCTCGGTCGTAAAGCCGTAGCTGATATACAAGGCCACCGCCAGCAGCATCCGACGAATGGAGATCGACTCAAACTTTCCGCCATTTCGCAGCACGACCCACAGCAGCGCCCCGATGATCCCGTAGATCGCCCCCGAAGCGCCCGCCGCCACCGCAAAATCGCCGCTCATCTCCATGACCGCCAATGAGGCCGCACTCCCGCCAAGCCCGGACAGAAGATAGATCAGCGCATATTTCCACTGGCATACGGCGCGCAGCAGCATGTCGCCGAGAAAATACTGCATAAACATGTTACTGATCAGATGCTCCGCTCCAAAATGCAAAAACATCGACGTAAACAACCGATACCATTCACCTGCAAAGACATCCGGCGGAAACAGCGCGCCGTGTGCGTACATAAATCCCGCGTCCCTCGTATCTCCCAGCGCGCTCATGACAAGCCATACTGCGACGTTGACCGCAATCAATGCCGTGTTCACATTCAACCACTTTTTTCTTTGCTCTGTTCTGCTCTCATTCATAGGAAAACCATAGCACGGAAAGCATCGGCTGTCAATGAAATACATACTCCTCTCTGGCAAAGCGCAGACGGTCTCCGGGCTTCATCAGACACTTTTGCTTGTACGGCAGCAGCTTTCCGTTTATATAAGTGCCGTTTCTGGAATTTAAGTCCTCGACGTAATACGACTGATCCTCCCGTGTGATCCGCGCGTGGCTGCGGCTGACGCCGGGTGCGTGAAGCGTCGCGTCTGCCGCGTCGTTTCTCCCTCCCACCAGAAAGGAATCCCCCTCGATCACAAAGCTCTCCTCCTCACCGGCCCCCTGGTAAATCAGACGCCCCTGCGCGTGCTCGTTCCCGCCCAGAAAAACCGTCGGATGCGCGCTTTCTAACGGCTCCTCCTCCGGCTCAAACACATACGCCGTTCCGATGTCCGGTTCTTTTTTGCCTCGCCGCACGCTCTCAAACCACGCCCGCGCAGAGACAACGGGAAGCTTTTCGCGCATCCGCCCCGGCAGCGCATCCGCCGCCCCTGCGAGAAAATGTCCCAATAAGCGCGGCTGCGGAGCCTCTGTTTCCTTACAGAATGCGTCTTCTTCCACAAAAGCGCGCTCCGCTTTCGTCTCCTTTCCTGTCTCGCCCTCTGCCATGGACTCCTCGCGTGCCTCGCTCTCTGACTCCCTGAAAGGCTGCCCGCGCTTCGCATGTTCCAGCACAAAGCGCCAGATATCCGCATTCGGCTCCTGACATTTCTCATACAGCCCATAGCCCAGCCGCACTGCGTCCTTGTCCTCGTGATCGATAAGCGGCAGCAAATACTCCATCAGCTCCGACAATGCCTCCCGCGGCTGCTTCTGCCACAGCGGTTCGTAGCAGAACACGGCCCTTTCCCCCGACGGGTCGAGAAAAATCTGCTCCGCCTGAAGGACAAGGTGCTCGCATTTTAAATAGAATCGGGGCAGCTGCTCCTGCAATGCCAAAAGCCCTCCCAGCAGATGCCCCAGCAGCGAAAAATCCAGCGAATGGTGCCGCAGCCAGTCCGGAAGACTTTGCAGCCCTGTAATCTGATACCAGAAGGTCATGTCTCCCCCGCTCTCCATCGCCACCCACTTCAAAAGCC
>CAMTZV010000134.1 GCA_947086625.1 uncultured bacterium
CAGGAGTAGTAATCTGTTTATAGTTAAATAACGGGCTGTAAAATCGATGACCAAAAGGAGTACCGGAAAACGATGCTGCACAGAGAGCCGGGGGTGGTGGAATCCCGGTGAGATAGTTTTTCGGGAATGGATTTGCGAGATGCAAAGTGAATTGAGTAGCGGATGCCGTGTCCTCACGTTACAGAGGGAAGATATCGGGAAGTGATTCCCCGTATCGGAGAATGAGATGAGCAGAATTGGTGGCTGATATTCCGATTGGGATATCAGCCTTTTTTACCTTATCACTGCTCTGAAATTAGGGTGGCACCACGACGACCAATCGTCCCTGATGTGATTATTCACGTCGGGGATTTTTTATGCACAGCCCCGTGCAGAGGAATATGCCGCCAAAGCGGCGCACGGGGAGCGCGACGAGTAGGGGAGAAAAACCTTCCCCTACTCGATTGCACAGCCCCGTGCAGAGGAAATATGTCGCAGAAGCGACGCACGGGGAGCGCGGCGGTCAGGGGGTAAAGCATCCCTGCCCGATGTTATGAGAAAGGAGCTTTTATGGAAAAACGGATTATGCGGTTGTATAAAAAGACGGTCAGCATTGTAAACGAGACGCCCATCAACATGTATGAGCAGCTCGTCGGAAGGGAGAGCGGATTCCTTTTGGAATCCTACGATAAAAACTATGACCGCTACACACTGTTCGGGCCAAAGCCGCAGGAGCTGATCAAATCCCGCGGCAATGCGCTCGTCATCGAGCGGGCGGACGGCACGTGCGAGGTGCTCTCCGGAAATCCGCGGGAGCGCTTAAAGGAATACTACGACAGCTTTGAGATCCGCTCGGATCACCGGGAGCTTGCGTTCACCGGAGGTCTGGTCGGCAATCTCGGTTACGATTTCGTGCGCTACACGGAAGCCCTGCCGGATGAAAACCCGGATGTGATCGGCGTGGAGACGGTGCAGATGATGCTTATGACGCGCTTCGTGCTCGTGGATCATGTGGCGGAAACGCTGACCGCGATTGTGCTGGGCGATGACAGTGCCGAGGGGAAGGAACAGGCGATGGCCTGTGCCGGGGAGATGATCGCGGCCTGCCGCGCGGCGGGAAGCCGGCCCATGAAAAAAAGCTTCTGCCACGACGGGAGGATTGTAGAGCAGTCCGACTCGAGGGAGGCGTACGCAAAAAAGGTGGAACGGATCAGACACTACATTCGTGAGGGCCATGTGTTTCAGACCGTGCTCTCCCAGCGGTGGACGATCGAGACCGGACAGGACGGCTTTGCGCTGTACAGGCAGCTGCGGGAGCTGAACCCGTCGCCGTATCTCTACTACTTCAACTACGGAGCTTTTGAGGTGATCGGAAGCTCTCCGGAGATGCTCGTGAAGCAGCAGGGGGATCGCGTGTTTACCTGTCCGATCGCGGGCACGCGTCCCAGAGGGGCGGACGCCCGGGAGGACGCACGCTTAAAGGACGATCTCTTACAGGATGAGAAGGAGCGCGCGGAGCATGTGATGCTGGTGGATCTGGCGCGCAACGACATGGGGCGCATCAGTGAGTTCGGGACGGTGAAGGTCACGAAGTTTATGGAGGTGCAGAACTATTCGCATGTGATGCACATCGTATCCACGGTGGAGGGTCGAAAGAAGGGGGAGATCCATCCCGTCGATCTCGTGGCGAGCTTTCTGCCGGCGGGCACGCTCAGCGGCGCGCCGAAGATCCGCGCGATGGAAATCATCGACGAGCTTGAGACGGTGCGCAGAGGGCTGTACGGCGGAGCGACCGGATATATCGATTTCGGCGGCAGCATGGATTTCTGCATTACGATACGGACGATGGTGAAGAAGGGCAATCGGGTATACCTTCAGGCGGGCGCGGGCATCGTCGCGGATTCCGTGCCCGAAAAGGAGTACGAAGAGTGCTGCAACAAGGTGATGGCGCTGGCAAAGACGCTTGTGGAGGAGGAAAACCTATGATCTTACTCATTGATAACTACGATTCGTTCACGTATAACCTGTATCAGTACATCGGGATTTTCGCGGACGACGTGCGGGTCGTGCGAAACGATCAGGTCACAGTGGAGGAGATCCGCGCGCTGGCGCCGGAGCGCATCGTGCTCTCGCCGGGGCCGAAAAACCCGGACGAGGCGGGCATCTGTATGGAGGTAGTCCGGGAATTTTATGAGACGCTCCCGATACTCGGCATCTGTCTGGGGCACCAGTGTATCGGGAAGGCGCTTGGCGGGACGGTGTCTTATGCGAAGCAGCTCTTCCACGGAAAGCAGTCGCTGATCGAGCACGACGGCAGCAGCATTTTTACCGGGATCGACACGCCGGTGAAGGCGGCGCGCTATCACTCGCTGGCAGTGCAAAGGGAGGGGCTTCCGGAATGCCTGCGCGTGCTGGCGCAGACCGCGGACGGCGAGATCATGGCGATGCGCCACCGCGCGTATCCGGTGGTGGGTTTGCAGTTCCATCCCGAATCCATCTACACGGAGCACGGCAAGCGCATGATTGAAAATTTTGTAAACGGGGTGATTTAGATGATCTTAGACGACATTGTGGAGGCAAAAAGGATACGGCTCACAGAGCACAAAAGGCGTGTTGGTGAAGCGCAAATGCGGCGGCTCGCCGGGGAGCGTCGGGGCGCAGGGCGAAGCTTTTATCAGGCGCTTAAGGAACCCGGCAATTCCGTTATCGGGGAGTTTAAAAAGGCGTCGCCAACTCTTGGGCAGATAAAGAGCAGCGTAGGGCTTGCGGCGCGTATTGCAGATTATACCGCATCGGTGGACGCCGTCTCCTGCCTGACGGAGGAGGATTATTTTCACGGAAATGCGGATGATTTTCGAGAGATACGGGAGCTGACCGCGCTTCCGATGCTGCGAAAGGATTTCATGATCGACGAATACCAGTTTTACGAGGCAAAGGCACTCGGCGCGGACGCAGTGCTGCTCATCGCGGCGATTCTGGACGACGTGCAGATGAAGGATTTTTATGCACTTGCATACGAGCTTGGAATGGAGGCGCTTGTGGAGACGCACGATGAGGCAGAGATGGAGCGGGCGCTGCGGCTGGATGCGAAAATCATCGGCGTCAACAACCGAAATTTAAAGGATTTTTCGATCTCGCTGGACAACACGCTGCGGCTACGTCCGATGGTTCCGCCGGAAAAATGCCTTGTGTCGGAGAGCGGCATCGTCACAGACGAGGATGTGCGGCTCTTAAAGGAGCACGGCGTGGACGCGTTTCTGATCGGGCGGGCGCTCATGGAGTCGGAGCGGCCGCGGGAGCTGGCGAAGCGGTGGAAGGCGCTGTAGCGTGCCGTCCCGCCGATCGTTGGAAGCACGCCGGAGCGTCAGAGAGTGTGCGGAGCGGAGAAAAGAAAGCAGGATATATGAGCATAAGGAGGAACAGGGCATATGACGGAAAACGAGTTGGAAAGGCACGAAGTCGGCGGCGCATGCCAGGCGGATGACACAGCTCATGCGGATGGCGTAGACATGCCGGGCCGGGCAGGCGATGCGCACCCGCCCGGGGTGAAAATCTGCGGGATCACGACAATGCGGGAGGCGGACTGGGTGAACGCGGCGGGCGCGGACTACGCGGGATTCGTCTTTTACGAAAAGAGCAGGCGCAACGTGAGTATGATGGACGCGGTCATGATTAAACGGAGCCTTTATCCGTCGGTGAAGAGCGTGGCGGTCACGGTCAGTCCGACCGTGGAGCAGCTGCGGCAGATCGAGATTGCAGGCTTTGATATTTTGCAGGTGCATAACGAGCTTCCGCTGGATGTGCTGCGGGAGTGCAGGCTGCCGATCTGGCGCGCGTTTAATATCGCAAGCCTCGCGGACGCGGCGGGGACGGGTGAAGGATGCGGCGGGACGGGAGCGTGTGCGGCTAAGCGGGAAGCGGGAGACGGTCAGCCGTGGATATGCGAAGCGGCGGACGGTGCGGAATGCAGGCGGACGCAGACGGAAGACGGGGCGATGCGCGCCGAGCGCACACGGCTCGAGGATGCTTTAATCGAGGCGTACGTGCTGGACGGTGCGGCGTTTGGCGGCGGAAAGCCCTTCGACTGGGCGGACGGCGCGCTGGCGGGGCAGCTTCGGGCGCTCTTTGGAACGAAAAAGCTGGTGCTTGCCGGGGGCTTAAACGCGGAAAATGTCGCAGAGGGCATTCGGCTCTTTTCCCCCGACGTGGTGGATGTGAGCTCCGGCGTGGAGCGGGAGTGGGGAAGCGGCAAGGATGAACAGAAAATTTATGAATTTGTGAGAAAGGTGAGAGAAGGATGAGAAACGAAAAGGCATATTTTGGAGCGTACGGCGGGCAGTTTGTGTCGGAATCGCTGATGAATACACTCTCGGAGGTGGACGCGGCGTTTGAGGCGGCGATCCGTGACCCCGAATTTCTGGAGCAGTACCATTACTATTTAAAGCAGTACGTCGGGCGCGAGACGCCGCTATATTTTGCAAAGCGTCTCTCCGAGAAGTACGGTGCGCACATTTACTTAAAGCGCGAGGACTTAAACCACACCGGCGCGCACAAGATCAACAACGTCATGGGGCAGGTGCTTCTTGCACGGCGCATGGGAAAGACGAAGGTCATCGCGGAGACCGGGGCGGGACAGCACGGCGTGGCGACCGCGACCGTGGCGGCGCTCTTTGACATGGAGTGCACGGTTTATATGGGGACGGAGGATATCGAGCGCCAGCAGTTGAACGTCATGCGCATGGAAATGCTCGGCGCGACCGTCGTCCCGGTGCATTCGGGCAGCAATACGTTAAAGGATGCGACGAACGAGGCGATCCGCACGTGGGCGAAGACCGCGGAGGATACCTTTTACGTGATCGGCTCCGCCGTCGGGCCTTACCCGTATCCGAAGATGGTAAAGGAATTCCAGAGCTGCATCAGCCGGGAGGCAAAGCGGCAGTTTGCCGAAATTGCGGGCGGCCTGCCGGATGTGGTGATGGCGTGCGTGGGCGGCGGCTCGAACTCGATCGGCATGTTTGCGGACTTTATCGACGAAGAAAACGTGCGGCTGATCGGCGTGGAGGCGGCGGGGCTTGGCATTGAGAGCGGGAAGCACGCAAGCGCGATGGCGCTCGGGCGGCCGGGCGTGCTGCACGGGATGCGGTCGTATCTCTTGCAGGATGACAACGGGAACGTGGAGCTGGCGCACTCGATCTCCGCGGGGCTTGACTACCCCGGCGTTGGGCCGGAGCACGCGTATTTAAAGGACAGCGGGCGCGCGGAATATGTGTCGATCACGGACGCGGAGGCAATGGAGGCGCTTATGGAGACGTGTAAGCTTGAGGGCATCATCCCGGCGATCGAGAGCGCGCATGCGCTCGCCTATGCGTTTCAGCTGGCGCCGCAGCTTGGGAGGGAGCAGAGCATCATCGTCTGCCTGTCCGGCCGCGGTGACAAGGACGTGAACACGATCGCCGACTATCTGGCGGGCAAGGGCTACTTAAATTAAAGGAGGAAGGGCAAATGAATCGGATTGAGAAAAAACTGGAGGAGTTGGAAAAAAGGCGGGAAAAGGCGTTTATCACCTACCTCACGGCGGGGCTGCCCG
>CAMTZV010000135.1 GCA_947086625.1 uncultured bacterium
CACACCGGTGATGCGGCTGTTTGGAAATGACGGCAGGCTGGAAACAATGATATCCGGTGAAATTTTTTGGGAACAGTTGGACAGTATCCGCCAGGATACGCAGAAACTGGAATTTTTGCAGAATGACCATTACAGGGAAAAATATGAAACAGCGCTCGCGGGGGATATGCTGGCGCAGGCAGCCGGACACAATCTGCCAGTGCGCGAAGTCCATGTATCGTTGTCGCGGGATTACGAGATCAGCCGCGTCAGCATTTGCATGGACTTGTCCAAAGGGCAGGATCCGGCAAAGATCCGGGAGAAACTGACAGATTTTATAATAGAGTCCTATGGATTAACAAAAGACCAGATCTTAGTAAGCTGACGGGATGAGGATGGCATGGAATCAGGCAATTGCGGAAACGCGGGAAGAAAGGAAACATCCGAATGAAATGGTTTTTTGATTTTTTAAAAAAAATGGATAAAACAAGATGGCTTGCGGTCGGCCTGACAGGGATTCTGCTGTTGGTAATCGCATTGCCGACCGACAGCGTACGCAGGCACAGCGAGGAGGAGCAATGGAATGAAACGCTGCGCGCCAATCAGGCAGACAGAACGCACACAGAAAACTATGAGAAAACACTGGCGGACAAACTCGAGCAGTCGCTAAGCTGTATGGACGGAGTCGGGGAAGTACGGGTCATGCTGACCTTTCAAGACCGCGGCGAATCCGTCGTGGAAAAAGACGTCACCCGCGCGGAAAATGAGCAGGGCACCCAATACCAGGAAGCGGCTGTGTACGGGGAAACGGACGGCAGAGAGCCGTATATCAGCCAGGAAAAGCTGCCGCAGGTGGAGGGCGTACTTGTAATCGCACAGGGAGGAGGGGATTCCAGGGTAAAGCAGGATATTATGGATGCGGTCAGGGCATTGTTTCCGATTGAGGCGCACAAAGTAACCATTGTAAAAATGCAAAAGGAGTCATAAGTCCTGTGCGGGAAGCATACAATACAAATAGTTAAAAAAGACCATGCAGGGAGAAGGAAAGAAATGAAAAAACTTTTTAAAAAGAATCAGGTTATCATTACCGCACTGGCGCTGATGATTGCTGCAGCAGGATATTTAAGTTATACATACAGCGGCATTGGAAGCGATGAGCTGACACAAACCAGCGCGGAGCTGACGGAAGAAGACTATGATATTTCGTCTGAAGAAACACTGGCAGATGCGGAGATTTTTACGGAGACGGAAATAGATACGGAAAAAGAAAGCGGCGGTAAAAAGGACGCCAAGGCGGCGGACAGCAGCGCGGCAAGCAGCGGGGATGCAAAAAAGGACACGGCAAAAGCACAAAAAGGGGAAAAAGAAGATATTGAAAATCCAGGTGAAACGGTTTTAGCCAGTACGAATGTATCAAACGTTGATTTTGCGGTAGAAGCCAAATTAAACCGCGAGCAGGTGCGTTCCCAGAATAAAGAAGATTTGATGGAGGTGATTGACAGCAAGGCGCTTTCGGATACCGATAAACAGGCTGCCGTAGACAAAATGGTAAATCTGACCGATATCGCGCAGCGCGAGACGGATGCGGAGATGCTTTTGGAAGCCAAGGGCTTTACCGATGTGGTAGTCAGCATTACGGAAGATTCGGCGGATGTGGTATTAAATATGGGAGATGTAACGGATGCAAAGCGTGCGCAGATCGAAGACATTGTAAAACGCAAGACGAAAGTGTCTGCGGAGCATATTGTGATTACGCCGATTACGACCGGGGAGAAAGAAAAATAGAAATTGGCTGTGCGGGATGCTGGGAGAGACGGTTTGCCTGGCCGTAAGGCCGGGCAGACCGTCTCTTCCGTTCGTTTATTGTACGGGAAAAACTTCTGTTAGCGGTTTATTTTCGTATCTGGTACCGTCTCCGTTTCGTGATGCGGCGGCTCCTGGTTTCCTTTGGAGAGCCGGTAAATCACCGTATACCCCCAAAGAAGCACCGGAACCAGTACGGTGCACATCACCGAGGCCCGGAACAGGAACATCGTGTCGCCTGTATCCAGGATCGCGCACACGAGGGTAGACAGATACATCGTAACCAGCAGGAGGATGCCGGCCATAGCAAGGATTCGTTTTATTTTTTTCATAGCATTTCTCCTTGTCGTTTTCTTCTTCCGATAAAATACAGGGAACGTTCAAAAGTCCGGCGTGTGCAGCCAGTAATCCGGACGGCTTTTGTGCTGTTCGTTTAACCAGTCGCACGCCATGTCAAGCCCCGCTTCCGTAAACGGGAAATCCTGACTGGATTTGCGCTCGTCCGGCGTGTGCTCGAAATTGTACGGCTCGGGGTAGACGAAGGCGCGCAGAACGTCGGGGGCGTCCTCGTCCTCAGACGCCTTCTCCTTTGCGATGAGGTAGCGCATTCCCTGAAAGCTTCCGGTAAACGGTTTCTTTTTATAAAAGGAGAGGTGGAACAGATCCTTTCGCTCGATCATGGCGGCTCCTTTCGGTTTGTCTTTTTTCACAGTATAATCATTTTTTTGTGGTTGTGCAAGCACATCGCGTGTTTTCACTTGTTATTTCCAATGGGATGGTGTAGAATGGGGTATAGTTCAGGAGCAAAATTCAGAAAACAGAGTGCTGGCAGGAGGTTATTTTAATATGGAAGAAAACCGTAAATCGCTGAAGATAAAAGAGGATCAGTTTGGTGAGATCCGCGTGGTTGACGACGTGGTGACGATTATTGCAGGGCTTGCGGCGACCGAGGTCGAGGGTGTGGGTTCCATGGCGGGCAATATCACGAATGAGATCGTGGCAAAGACCGGGGCGAAAAATCTCTCCAAGGGCGTGCGCGTGGATGTGATTGACGGCATTGTTACCGCGGATCTGAATCTGAATATCAAGTACGGCTATGCGATCCCCGAGGTTTCCGGCAATGTCCAGGAGCGGGTGCGCACCGCGATTGAAAATATGACGGGCCTTGAGGTGGGCACCGTCAACGTGCGCATCGCAAGCATTGATATGGCAGAGAACAACTAGTGTACAGACCGGATTGTTTTTGAGGAGGGCGTGCCGCAAAATAGGTTTTGCGGCACTCTTTTTCTCACGGAAATGGACGAAGGGATAAGGTTATGAGTAGAAGGAAAATCAGAGAGCTGATTTTTATGATGGTCTTTCGCGCGGAATTTTACGGGCAGGACGAGCGCCCCGGGCAGCTCGCGCTGTTTCTGGACGGCCTTACGGACGCAAGGGATTCGGACCGCGCACATATTGAGCAGAAGGTGGAGGACATTTTTGCGCATCTGGCAGAGATCGACGGGATCATCGACAGCTCGGCGCGGGGCTGGAAGACGAGCCGTATGGCAAAGGTGGAGCTGGCACTCATTCGGCTGGCGGTATATGAGCTGCGCTTTGACGAGGGCATTCCGACGGGCGTTGCGATTAACGAGGCCGTGGAGCTGGCCAAGATCTATGGCGAGGAAAACTCGGCTTCCTTTGTAAACGGCGTGCTGGCGCGTATTGCGTAGACTGCTATGGGAATCAATACAAGACAAAAAAACGTTTATTCGGTCGGGCAGGTCAACGCCTACATCAAAAATCTGTTTGCACAGGATTTCATGCTGGAACGGATTGCGGTGAAGGGGGAGGTGTCCAACTGCAAATACCACACGTCGGGGCATATTTATTTTACGCTGAAGGACGCCTCGGGCGCGATCGCCTGCATCATGTTTGCCGGAAACCGGAAGGGGCTTTCCTTTCGCATGAAGGAGGGCGACGACGTGGTCGTCACGGGCTCCGTACAGGTGTACGAGCGGGACGGGAAATACCAGCTCTACGCGCGGGAGATTGTGCTGGACGGCGCGGGCGCGCTGTATGTGCGCTACGAACAGCTCAAGCGTGAGCTTGCGGAGATGGGCATGTTTGCGCCGGAGTACAAGCAGCCGATCCCGAAGTATATCCGCACGCTCGGCGTTGTGACGGCCCCCACGGGCGCGGCAGTCCGGGATATTCAAAACATTGCGCGCCGCAGGAATCCGGGGGTGCAGCTCATTTTATATCCGGCGCTCGTGCAGGGCGAGGGCGCGGCGGCGAGCATTGTAAACGGTATCCGCGCGCTGACGGCGCTGGGCGTGGATGCGATGATCGTGGGGCGCGGCGGCGGCTCCATCGAGGATCTTTGGGCGTTTAACGAGGAGCTCGTGGCGCGCGCCGTCTTCGACTGTCCGATTCCGGTCATCTCGGCAGTAGGGCATGAGACGGATACGACGATCATCGACTATGTGGCGGATCTGCGTGCGCCGACCCCGTCCGCGGCGGCGGAGCTTGCGGTGTGGCAGCTCGAGGAGGCGGAAAACCGCATCGACGCGATGCAGGCGGAGATGACGCGGCGGATGGAGCGCAGGCTTGAGGCGGGCAGGAACCGCGCGCAGGCGCTCTTGCTTCGCATGAGGCGCGTAAGCCCGGAGAGCCGGCTGAATGCGAAGCGGCAGTACGCGCTCGATCTGGAAGCGCGGATGGAGCTTTACATGGAGCGTGCGCTGGAGCGCGCAAAGCACCGGCTGGCGCTTCTGGCGCAGCGCATGGAGTCGTGCTCCCCGCTGAAAAAGCTCGGGGAGGGCTACGCGCTCGTGACGGACGAGGACGGAAGGGCCGTGCGGGAACTGGAACAGGTGAAGGCGGGAATGCGCTTAAACCTCCGGATGCTGGAGGGGGATGTCGCGGCCCGCGTGGAGGAGATCACATGCAGGAAAAGACAAATGCAGGAGCCGTAGATACGCCTGAGGGCGCGGCGGCCGTACAGGAGTGCGGGCTTGAGGAGCTGTTCGCGCAGGCGGAGGAGATCATCGCAAGGCTGGAAGATCCGGCGCTTCCGCTGGAGGAGGCGTTTGCGGCCTACGAGCAGGGGATGAAGGTCATTGCGCGCTGCAACGAAAAGGTCGATGCGGTTGAGAAAAAGATGCTGATGATGGACGAGCAGGGTGCACTTGTGCCCTTTGATGTGCCGGGAGGACAGTGAGATGGACAGCGAACGGATGGGGCAGGAGCTGAAAGAGCGGCGGGAGAGGGCCGAGGAGATTTTAAGGGCGTATCTGCCCTATATCGACGGCGAGCAAAAGACGGTTCTGGAGGCGATGGTGTACAGCGCCCTCGTGGGCGGCAAGCGGCTTCGGCCGGTCATGATGCTCGAGAGCTACCGGATTTTCGGCGGCACGGAGAAGGTGATCGAGCCGTTTGCGGCGGCGATTGAGATGATTCACACGTATTCCCTCGTGCACGACGATCTTCCGGCGATGGACAACGACGAGTACCGCAGAGGAAAGCTCACGACGCACGCGAAATACGGCGAGGCGATGGGCATTCTGGCGGGCGACGGGCTATTGAATTTTGCGTTTGAGACGGCGGCAAAGGCGTTCGAGCTGACAGACGACGACGGCAGCGTGGGGCGCGCCCTGCAGGTTTTGGCGCGCAAGGCGGGCGTTTACGGGATGCTCGGCGGACAGGTCATCGACGTGGAGTCCGAGGGAAAGCCTGACATAACGCTGGAAAAGATCACGCGCATACACACGCTGAAGACGGCGGCGCTTATGGAAGCGTCG
>CAMTZV010000136.1 GCA_947086625.1 uncultured bacterium
AAAAGCACGGTCCCGATCATCATCGTCTCGGCGAAGGACACGGATTCGGACAAGACGCTGGGGCTTGGGCTGGGAGCGGACGACTATATCACGAAGCCGTTTTCCATCGCGGAGGTGCTGGCGCGCATCAAGGCGAACATCAGGCGGAGCACGCGCTACGCCGCGGCGGGCGCAGGAGCAGAGCCGCTTCTTGCGGCGGGAAGCCTGACGCTGAACCCGAACGACTACACCGTGACGAAAAACGGGGCGCACATAGAGCTGACGTCAAAGGAATTTGAGATTTTAAAGCTGCTCATGCAAAATCCCGGGAAGGTGTACACGAAGGAGCAGATCTATTCGCGCGTGTGGAACGATCTGTATTTTGGCGACGAAAATGCGGTGAACGTCCACATAAGCAGGCTGCGCAACAAGATCGAGGAGAACCCCCGTGAGCCATGCTTTATCGTCACCGTGTGGGGCATCGGCTATAAACTGGGAGAGTGGAAGGATGCGTGAGGAGACGATGCTTCTGTTTGCGGCGATTGTGATTGCGGTTTTAGCCGCGGTCGTTTTGTACCAGCGGTTTGCCTTTCGCCGGGGTATCCAAAAGGAGCTGCACGGGATCAGCGAAAAGCTCCGGGAGATCACGGAAACCGGAAGCGACGAGAAGGTCATGGTATTCACGGACGAGCCCGTGCTCATGGAGCTGGCGGGGCAGGTCAACCGCCTGCTGACAGAGCGTCAGAAAATAAAGGCGGACGTGAGGCGGGAGCAGATATCCTCGAAAAAAATGCTCTCGAACATCTCGCACGACATCAAGACGCCGCTGACCGTCATTTTAGGCTATCTGGAAATGATGCGGCTGCGCGGCGGGGACGACGACATGCTAGAGAAGGTGGAGGAGAAGGCAAGACAGGTCGTGGATCTGATCAACCAGTTTTTCACGCTGGCAAAGCTCGAATCGGGCGATACGGACGTGAGCCTCTCAAAGCTGGATTTGTGCGAGCAGTGCCGGGAAAATGTGCTTTCCTTTTATGAAATCTTATTGCAGCGGGAGTTTGAGGTCGCGCTCTCCATCCCAAAGACGCCCGTGTATGTGCAGGGAAATGCGGACGCATTGCAGCGGATTTTCTCAAACCTGATCTCGAATGTGATGCGTTACGGCGCGGACGGAAAGTACCTTGGCGTGTTTGTGCGCGAGGAGAAAGACAGCGTGTATGTCGACATCGTCGACCGCGGAAAGGGAATCGGGCCGGAGTTTGCGGCGAGCGTGTTCGATCGGCTCTACACGATGGAGGATTCGAGAAACCGCGAGATACAGGGCAACGGGCTGGGGCTTACGATCGCAAAAAATCTGGCGGAGCGGATGGGCGGCGGCATTTCGCTCGAAAGCGTGCCGCATGTGCGGACGGCGTTTACGCTGAGGCTGAAGAAGTACCCGGTTTCACTCAATTCCGGTTCAGAAAACGAAAGAAATTTGTAAGAATTGCGCAAGGGTTTTGAAAATCTGTTCGCTTATAATGCCTTTCAGAAGCAAATGAAAACAAGAGGCAGTATGAAAGGAGGAGGCGATGTCTTACATTTTACAGACAAACCGCCTGAGCAAGGCAATCGGCGGAAAGGATCTGGTCTCGGATGTGGATATCCATGTAAAAAAAGGCGAGATCTATGGATTTTTGGGCCCGAACGGCGCGGGGAAGACGACCGTGATGAAGCTGGTGACGAACCTCTGGAAGCCCACGGGCGGCACGGTGGAGCTGTTTGGAGAAGTGCTTGCGCCCGATTCGTACGAGGTGTTAAAGCGCATGGGGAGCATTATTGAATTTCCGACGTTTTACGAGCACATGAGCGGGCGGGAAAATTTGCAGCTCCACTGCGAGTACATGGGCTATTACATGAAGGGCAGCGTGGAGGAGGCGCTCTCGCTGCTGGATTTAACCGGGGCGGCGGAGCGCCCGGTAAAAAGCTATTCCCTTGGCATGAAGCAGCGCCTTGGCATTGCCCGCGCGATTTTGTGCAGGCCGGAGCTTGTGCTTCTCGACGAGCCGACAAACGGGCTGGACCCGGCGGGCATGAAGCAGCTCCGGGATTTGTTCAAAATGCTTTCCACGGAATACGGCATGACGTTTGTAATCTCAAGCCACCTGCTCTCCGAGATCGAGAGCATCGCGGACACGGTCGGAATCATCGATCACGGAAGGATGAAAAGGGAGCTGTCCATGCGGGAGATCGAGGAGTCGAACACGGCTTAGGTGGAGCTTGTCGTAAACGATGCGAAAAAAGCGGCGTACGTGCTCGCCGAGTGGATGGGGCTTTCCAACTTCAAGCTCGTGGATGACGCGAAAATCCGCATTTATGAGTCAGGCGTCACCACGGAGGAGGTTTCCAGGGAGCTGTTGAAAAGCGGTGTGGGGCTGCTCGCCATCGACCGGCACACGGAAAATCTGGAGGATTACTTTTTAAAGTTGACGCGGGAGGGAAAGAAATGATAAAGCTGATCCGGCTGGAATGGAAGAAAAATAATATCGGGAAATATATGATGGGCGCGGCGGCTGTGGCGGCGCTTCTGGATCTGTTTCTTTTCGCGCTGGCGTTTCTGGGCATCGCGAACGATGCGGACGGGACGCTTGACGCCGCGCCGGGGACGGACGTCATCTCCGCGCCGATCGAGCTGTTTACGAGCATGGCGTTTCTGATTATGACAGGCGTTATGCTGGCGTCGTTTCTCGTGCGCGCATACAAAAACAGGACGATGAACCTCATGTTTTCCTATCCGATCAAACGGCGGAAAATACTGATCTCCCAGATGCTTGCGGTCTGGACGTTTAATTTCGCGGCGCTCACGCTGACGAAGCTCTTGATCTACGCCAGTATATCGTTTGCGGCGGGCGTGAAGCCGTCGTCGTTTGCCATCGATTTTTCGATGGGGAGCCTGTCATTTTATGTGCAGCTGCTGTTGAAATCCGCGGTGATTGTGACGATGGGCTTTATCGCCCTGTTTGTGGGGCTTGCAATGAAATCGTCCAGGGCGACGATTGTGACCTCGTTTCTGCTCATTTTTCTCACACAGGCGAACGTCGGGGACTTTACCATGGCACGCAGCGCGGTATTTCCTGCGATCCTGACGGCGGTCTCGCTTGTCTTTGCCGCATTGTCGCTGCGGGGTGTGCAGAGCAGGGATTTAATGTAGCGACCGCAAAAAATGAAACCGATAAAGCCGCAGGACAAATTGTTGTAAAAAAGTTGTCACAAAGCCGGAAGTGGGTTGTCTAATAGAAAGAAGGCAAATTACGAAGCACTTTTTCATTATGAGGGAGGTAAACAATTATGGATCAAAAGACAAATGAAACGCTGTCCGCGCTGGCAGCCCGGGCAACTGCCGGCGATAAGGAGGCGCTGGAGGAGCTTGTGGCCGGCGTGCAGGACATGGTATTCAATCTGTCGCTGCGGATGCTCGGCACGTTCGCGGACGCGGAGGACGCCACACAGGACATTCTGCTGAAAATGGTGACGCATCTCTCGTCGTTTCGCGGGGAGAGCGCGTTCACGACATGGGTATTCCGCATTGCGGCGAACCATCTGAAAAACTACAAAAAGCATATGTTCGCGAAACGGCCGCTGAACTTTTCATTTTACGGGGACGACATCGAAAACGCCAACATCCATGACGTGCCGGATCTGACACAGAACGTGGAAAAAGAGCTTCTTGCGGAGGAGCTGAAAATGTCCTGCACGAATGTGATGCTGCAATGCCTCGACGTGGAGAGCAGATGTATTTTCATACTCGGCACGATGTTCCGGCTTGACAGCCGCATAGCGGGGGAGATCCTCGATATGACGCCGGAGGCGTACCGCCAGAAGCTCTCGCGCGTGCGAAAGAAGATGGCGGAATTTCTCGGGCAATACTGCGGGGAGTACGGCGGCGGCACATGTAAATGCCGTGACCGGGTAAACTATGCGATACAGGGACACCGGATCGACCCGCAGCGGCTGGACTATGTGACGGCCACGGAGATCCCGCCCGAGACGATGGCGGATGTGAAGCAGGCGATGGAAGAAATCGATGATTTGTCGCAGGACTTTTCGTTCTGCAGGCCTTACCGCTCACCGGAGCGCACAAGGCAGATGATACGGGAATTTTTAGCTTCCACACAGCTTTCCGTGATCCGAAATTCGTAAAGGAGAAGACAGACGATGAAGATTGACACAAGATTTATGATGGATTACCTGTCGGCGCTTGACGCGAACAACAACCGGGAGTGGTATCACGCGAACAAGGACGACTACAAAAAAGCAAACGCCGAATTTGAGCGGCTGCTCGAGGCGCTGATGCTGGAAATCGGAAAATTTGACGCCGGCGTTTTGGGCCATGAGCCGAAGGAGCTCACGTTCAAGCTCGTGCGGGATACGCGCTTCAGCCACGATAAATCGCCGTACAACCCCGCGTTTCGCGCCCACATTTCCCCGGAGGGAAAGCTGCCCGTCCCGGTCGGTTATTACATCATGATAAAGCCCGGCGGACAGTCGTTTTTGGGCGGCGGATTGTTTGCGGACATGTTTAAGGATGCGACGCGTATGGTGCGGGATTATCTCGTGGACAACGGCGAGGAGTGGGAGCGGATCATAAGCGAGCCGGAGTTTGCGCGCCGTTTTGCGGTGCAGGGCACGGCGTTAAAAAAGGTTCCCGCAGGCTACGACAAGGAGCATCCGCAGGCGGAGTATTTAAAAATGAAAAGCTGGTTTCTGGAGTTTCATGTGGATGACGATGAATTGTACGACGCGGATGCGTTTCTTGCGATGGCAGCGGAGACGTTTCGGATGATGAAGCCGTTTAACGACTATCTGAACCGGGCGCTCGCGGGCTTTCAGATGCCGTCGAGGTAGGAAGACTGTGCTGAGCGTCCGGCCCGCGCCGTTTCATATAAAAATTTCCAAAGCGGACAGCAAGTGATATTGCTGCCCGCCGTTTTTTTGCCTGAAAGTTAATGTTTTTTGTGTTTTCAGTTCTGTTGTACCGATTTCCTCCATCCGCATACATGAGGAATTATGCCGCCTTGCGGCTGCGGCTGGCGCGATACTCACGGCAGATTTTATCGACCGTGAGTATAACAGCATAATACCGAGCTTTATGACGCTGATCAGGTGGACGGAAGAAAAGGTACGGATAAGGTCGGGCGGACTGTAAGGCTGAAGCCTTATGATGTGCTTTATATTCCGGGTCTTGGTTTTGACGGTCTAGTTGGATATTCGCCTATTGCGATGGCGAAGAGTGTCATCGGACTTGCGATTGCAACGGAAGAGTACCGGAAAAGTGAAAAGCATATTGTCCAATAAGGGAAATTGTGTTATATTGTCGATATGGGAAAACCATAGAGCCAAGGCGGCTTTACCCCTCTTATTTTTCGGAGGGTTCAAGTAGCCCTCCAGATATCATGCCCTTTGGGTACGAAAGAAAGGAGGGCGATTCAATGTATGTTACATATCAAGAATTGATCCAGATAGGTATACTCATTGTTGCCCTTGCTAATTTGATTTATCAGATTTACAAGGGAAAAA
>CAMTZV010000137.1 GCA_947086625.1 uncultured bacterium
CAGGTCATGGCGCTAAAGCCGGAGGGCTATCTTTTAAAGACGCTCGAGCCCGCGAAGATCGTGCAGGCGGTGGACGACTTTTTTGAGCGGCAGAAGGGCCTTCGACATGTATAAAAAAGCCGCGGTGCTCGCGTTCAGCGGGCAGGGAAAAAAGACAGGGGAACGGATCAGGGAAGCATTGGAGGCGGCGGGTGTGCACGCACAGGGACGTGTGCCTGTCCGCTTTGCTTCCCATGGCTGGATGGGCTTTTCCACGCTCGCGCAGGAGGTGGAAAAGCTTTTTTTTACCGTGGACGCGCTCATTTTCGTCTGTGCGGCGGGGATCGCCGTGCGCGCCATCGCGCCGCATGTGGCGGATAAGCTGCGCGATCCGGCGGTCCTTGTCGTGGATGAGACGGCGCAGTTTGTCATCCCGATTTTAAGCGGCCATGCGGGCGGCGCGAACGCGCTTGCGCGCACACTGGCAGATGTGCTTGCGGCGATCCCGGTCGTCACGACGGCGACGGACGTGCACGATCTGTTTTCGGTGGACACGTTTGCGAGGCAGCAGGGGCTTGCCATCGTGGAGAAGGACGAGATCAAGCATCTCTCGGGTGCGCTGCTTGGTGGGGAACCGATCGGTGCGCTCACCCCGGAGTGCGGCTTTGTGATTTCTCCAAAGCCGGTCGGGACGCCGTTTACGCACACGCTGCATCTCGTGCCGCAGGACATGGTCGTCGGCGTGGGCTGTCGGCGGGGCGTCTCGGGGGAGGCGCTGTTCGCCTTTCTCTCGGCGGTCTTTGCGCGGGAGGGCTGGTCGCGCTTTCGCATCCGCGCGCTTGCCTCGATCGACGCAAAGCGGGAGGAGCCGGGTCTGCTGGCGGTCGCCCGCGCGCTGAACGTCCCGTTTCTGACGTATGCGAAGGAGGAGCTTGCGGCGATGCAGGGAAGCTTTTCCGCGTCGGCGTTTGTGGAAGGAGCAGTCGGCGTGGACAATGTGTGCGAGCGCAGCGCCCTGTGCGCGGCGATCTCGGAGGGCTGGCTTTTGCCGGAGAGCCGGTTCGAGGATTTCTGCCGGCTGCGCAAGCAGGCGGCGGACGGAATGACGCTGGCGGCGCTTGCATTTTGCGTGAAAACGTGTTAGTCTTGTATAACAAAATTTGAGAGGGAGCATCTATGGAAGAACAACAGAATTTTACAGAGGAAGAGCTGAAGGAGATCCGCCGCAGGAAGCGCGCGCTCAAAAAAAAGCGGATGGCGAAGAAGAAGGCGCGCGAGCAGATGCGGATGCGCGCGCTGCTTGACGACGAGGAGAAGCCGGAGCTGGTGGAGACGCCCGGGGAGCGTCAGGCGCGGCTCTACGCGAAGGCGCAGAAGAAGATGCGCTTTGCGCCGCACATGTACCACAGGGAGGATCAGGCGGATATGTACCGGCAGGCGGCGGAGCTGTTCGGCGAGACGGCAGGGTTCGAGGAGTCGGATGCGCTGCGGGAGGAGTGCCAGAAAAAGGCGAAGGAGCACCGCGCGCTCTATATCGAGGAGACGGCCGCGCTCGTTTCGGAGCAGCTTTCGCGGGCAGAGACGCTCTCTGACTGCTATAAAATACAGGAAAATATCAATGCGATTGCGGATTATAAGGATCTGTCGCAGGAGCAGCGCGCGTGTGACGCACTTGAGCAGAAGCTTCTGAGAAGAGCGCGGAATCAGAAAATTTTAAAAATTTTTCTGTCGGGTGTAGTACTTTTGGCACTGGTCGTCGTTATAGTATATGTACAGGGCACAATCCGATTCTCGCTGTAGGTGTTTGCCGATCGTTTTCGCGCCGGGAACATGTTCGGGCTGAACTGTTCACGGCAAAATGTGATGGAAAAGTGAGGAAAAGTGTGTTATTATGTAACCTGAAGAGAAAAAGGGTGTCTGTATTTGTGTACTGCACAACGGCGCAGGCAGAGCACATGCTTTTGTAAGCTTGTAAGAACAGAAAGAAGGAAGGAACAGGGAAATGAAAGAGCAACAGACAGCGGGCGCGCCGCCGGGGAAAATGAAAAGCGGCGTGGCAAAGGCGGCCTGCGGGCTTGCCGTGGCGGCGTTTATCGTCGGTGTGGGCGCATCCCTCGGCATGAACGTTACGTTGATGGAGCAGATGCGCGTTCAAAAAGAGCAGAACGCGAAGATGGGGAAATTCATCGACGATGAGCGGGCGCGCCAGGCGAAGGAGGCCGAGCAGGAGAGCGATTATCAGGAGGACGGCTACAAGGTCATGGGCCAGTACGAGATCATCAGCACGAGCCACATTTCCGACGCGTATTTAAAGGGCGACGCGTCGGGGCTGAAGGGTGAGGACAAGGAGACATACGATATGGCCTCGAAGCTGCTGGGCGAGATTTTAAAGGACGGCATGACGGACTATGAGAGGGAGCTTGCAATCTACGAGTGGATGATTCAAAATCTCGGGGCGGGCCACGCGCACATCATCACGATGCCGGGAACAAGCAGCGAGTGCTATACGCCCCACGACGTGCTCAAAAACGGAAACGCCGTGTGTGTCGGCTATGCGACGACGTTTCGGCTGCTGGCGAACATGGCCGGGCTGGATGTACATATCGTGCACAACGAATCCCATTCGTGGGATATGGTAAAGCTCGACGATGACGAGTGGTATCACGTGGACGTCTGGGCGGACGGCGGGAATCTGATGTACCGCAACTTTAACGTGACCGACGAGACGATGCGCAGCAGAAATCAGTGGGACGAATCCGCCCTGCCCGAGGCAAAGGGCACGAAATATTCGTATGCGGTACAGAATGCGAAGCCGTTAAAGAGCCTGGGCGATCTGCCGGGAAAGCTGAAAAAGGCGATCGACAAAAAGGCGGACTCCGTGTTCTATAAATTGCCGAAAGCGCCCACCGAGGAGGAGCTTGCCGCTGCGGATCAGATGATGAGCTTTATCATGCAGGCGGTCAACCTCATGCCGGACGGCGGAAATATGGATCTTAGCGCGAGCTGGATTCCGAACGGTGAGGATGACAACCACATTCTGGCGGTCTATATCTACCGCTTTTCGAATGGCGATACACCCGATATCGAGCTGCCGCCGGAGAAGGTCAGCGCGCTTGTAGAGAAGATCAATGAGCTGTTTGGCACCTCGCTGACGGACCCGAACGTATCGGGCGGCGGTGAGAAGGCCGTTCCCTTTACGGAAGCGGCTGAGGTCGAGGCAGAGATGAACGGCGCCGGGGGCGGCGGAGTTAAGATCGACGAGAACGGAAACGAGATTTCGTGGACGGTGGACGAGAACGGAAACAAGACATTTGGCGCAGGTTGACAGATATTTAATTGAAATATAATAAATATATAAGAAGGAAGGAAAGAGCGATGGAAATGGAAGAGAAGAAGGAGCTGGCAAAGGAAGACGCAAAGAAAGACACAGAGAAAGACGCAAAGGAGGAGAAGGGCGTATCCGGGCCGAAGGAAAAGAAAAAGAAGAACGGTCTGGCGAAGCATGTCGCCTTTGCGCTGCTTGCACTGGTACTGCTTGGCGGGGTAGGGACGTCGGTCGGCATGAACGTCGTACTGATGGACGAGATGAATGCGCAGAAGGCACAGGGCGAGAAGATGAGCCAGTTCATCGACGATGAGCGGGCGCGCCAGGCGAAGGAGGAAGAGCAGGAGAGCGACTACCAGGAGGACGGCTACAAGGTGATGGGTCAGTATGAGATCAAAAGCACAAAGGAGATCTCCGACGCGTACCTCAAAAACGACCCGTCGGGTTTGAACGACGAGGACAAACGCACATACGATATGGCCGCAAAGCTCCTCGACGAGATCATAAAGGACAGCATGACGGATTACCAGAAGGAGCTGGCAATCTATGAGTGGATGGTGGATCACATCGGGCACGGCAGCGGCCACGTGATTTCCATGCCGGGCCAGAACAGCGAGTGCTACACGCCGCACGACGTGCTCACGAGCAAAAACGCCGTATGCGTCGGCTACGCGACGACGTTTCGGCTGCTCGCAAACATGGTAGGGCTCGACGTACATATCGTGCACAACGATTACCATTCGTGGGATATGGTAAAGCTCGACGACAACGAGTGGTATCAGCTCGACGTCTATTCCGACGCGGGCGGCGCAAAATACCGCAATTTCAACATGACTGACGAGATGGCCAGAAACGGTCACGAGTGGGACGGCTCGTCCCTGCCGGAGGCGAAGGGCACGAAATACTCCTATGTGGTGCAGAACGCGAAGCCTCTGGATGGGCTTGACAAGCTTCCGAAGAAAATCAAGACGGCGCTGGACAAAAAGCAGGATCATCTCTTCTTTAAATTCCCGAAGGCGCTTACCGAGGAGGAACTTGCAGTGGCGGATCAGATCATGAGCCTCATCCAGCAGGCAATGTATTCCATCCCGGGCGGCGACAGCATGGATATCGGCGCGATGTGGGTGCCCAACGGTGTGGACGACAACTATGTGCTGGCGGTTTACATCAACGACTACTCGAACAACAACGGCAATGCGACGGATCTGCCGCCGGAGAAGGTTTCCGAGCTCGTAAAGAAGATCAACGAGGCCTTTGGCGTCGAGCTTCCCGACCCGAGTGCAAACGGTGACGCAGGGGAGTCGCCGCAGCCGCCGGCGGACGGCTCTGACACGGTTGTGGACACTGCGGCGGACACCGTGGAGACGGTTGTGAAGATTGACGAGAACGGGAGAGAGTCGACGTGGACGGTCGATGCAAACGGAAATAAGACAAAGATCGGCTTTGAAGCACCGGCCAACTAATGCGAAAATAAAAACAGGATATAAGAAATAGAAAGCGATAAGAGGGAAATGACATGAAGCGTTTTTTGAAAATAACCGCGGTCTGCCTGTGCACGGTGCTGCTTGTGTGTGCGGCGGGCTGCGGCAAGCAGGATCCTGCTTTGGATGACGGCGCTGACAAATCGTCGGTGGATCTGGATGAGCTGCGCGAGACGATGCTGGCGGCGGACACAACGCTGCCCGAGATGAAGCTGTCCACGAGCGGGGATGAGAAGGCGGAGCTGAATTTTACCGTATTTTCGGATTTCGACTATGAGCGGGTGCAGTCGTATTTTTACGCGTATGCGGCGGAGGGCGGCCCGCAGGAGATCGCGGTTGTGGAGCTGAAGGACGCGGGGGACGCCGCCGCGCTCATGCGCACCTTACAGGAGCACATCGAGCTTCGCAAAGGGGCGCTGGGCGAGTATGCACCGGACCAGCTCGCGATGGTGGAGCACGCGGTGATCAAGCAGTACGGAAGCTGTGTCACGATGATTATCTGCGAAAAGAGCGGCCTTGTGCAGCAGGCGATCAGTGAAATGATGTGACGTGACGGAGGGCAGAGGTAGAGACAATGGTATTCAGTAGTATGATTTTTCTGTGCGCCTTTTTGCCGGTCGTTGTGCTCGTATATTTTTTGATTCCAAAGCAGTCACGCAATCTGTGGCTGCTTTTGGCAAGCCTGTGCTTTTATGCGTGGGGCGAACCGCGCTATATTCTCATTATGCTGTTTTCGACCGTGTTCGACT
>CAMTZV010000138.1 GCA_947086625.1 uncultured bacterium
TCACACTTTGTGGGATGCAAGCCCCGATTTGGGAGGCGTAGAGGAGCTACGTTGACCAAATTGGGGCGCCGCAGGCCGCGAAGTGGGGCGTGCAGACCGAGAGAATGATTTTTCAAACATGCTCTAGTACTCCATCCGGTCAGAAATTTTAACTGTTAAGCAGTATAAAATATACATTTGCCTTTCAGTCTATTCATATTATAATCAAAAAGAGCCAAAAGCACAACAAAAAGCAGGCTGACAAATCATTTCATTCGCCACCCTGCCCTTCATTCAAACTATGTTTCTTTGTCTTTCCTTAAAAGACTCCAAAACACTTCCCGATCCAGTACACCAGCCCCTCTTTCTATCCCTTTTGTAATGAAAATCTCACATCTGAAAATTTCACAGCTCCATCTCCTACTCCTCCACCCGCAGCCTTTCCACCACGCTCCGCTTACACATCTGCCGATAGCAGATCAGCGGCGCAAGCACCGAAATCACAAAGCAGACCGGGATACTAAGAAGCATCGGCATGGGCACAAAGTGATACGTAAAAAACCAGATCTGATCCGAAACCGCCCGAATAAACATGTAGATGAGCAGGCTTCCGGCACTGAGCGCGGCCGCGGCCGTCATCAGCATGTAGCAGCCGCCCTCGAACATAAGCATCTGCAGCAGCTGCCTTCCCGTCATGCCGACGGACGCTAAGACGGCAAGCTCCCGCCTGCGCGCCTGGATGGACGTCACCACGGCGTTGACAAAGTTCAGCACGCCGATCAGCCCGAGCACGAGCGCGAGCATCGTACCGGCGAGCAGAATTGTATTTCTCATCCCCTGAAACTCCTGTTCATAGCTCTCACGCGTGCGGAAATCGAGATTCGTGTTGATATTCTCACAGTAGTCCTTCACCCATGACAGGACATTTTCACGCCCCTCATCGCTCACGTCAAAGGCAAGGTTCATCGCACCCGTCTCACCTGTCTGCGCCATAAATTCCCCAGCATCCATCGTAAAATATACCTGAAAAATATGACTGTGCCGCGGCCCCAGCGCCTGTGGAACATCGCCCAGCGCCATCACCTCATACGTCTTTTTGTTCCCGTTTCCGAAATCCAGCTCCACCGAGTCCCCGACCTCATAAAAACGGCCCTCTCCGTTCTCCTCCAGCGTAGAGGCGATCACATAGTTGCCGCTTTTGAATTTTTCCATGTCAAGCTGCCCCTCGCAGATATCCAGCTTTTCGGCCGCAAATGCGTCCACGCCGTACAGATGCGAGGGCATCCGTTTTTCCTCATACAATGCCTCGTCAAGCTCCTCCAGAAACATTTCATCATAAGCGCCGGACGCCCGCAGCTTTTCAAAAACACGCTTTGCGTTTTCATACGCCCCGCCCTTTAGCTCATGCCCATATTCCTGCATATATACGCTTCCGACATCCGTCACGCCCGGCAGCGCGCGCACCTCGTCCCGGATCTGCGGCGTGATGGAATTGAAAAACCGAACCCCCGCGACCACATTGTACACGGACGCATCCGTCATGTAGACATCCGTCACGATCTCATGCGCGATAAATTTATCCATATCAAAGCACCGGATCAGTGTTGCCGTCCCGTTGAGCAGGACAAGGGAGAGAAACAGGGAGGCCACCACCGCCGCCGTCTTCTTTTTTGTCCGCGCAAGATTGCCGCAGGCCATCGAAAGCGGCGTCACCTTCCGCGTCCGCTTCCCCCGCCGGCGGCTTTTCATCGTCCGCTCTGTATATCGCACCGCCTCCACCGGGGAGATTTTTTTCACAAAACGGCAGGGCTTCACGCAGCTCACCCACACGGTAAGCAGCGAAAACAGCGCGCTTCCGACAAAGACGAGCGGGTTTACCGTGACCACATAGTTTTCTCCCCACGTGAGCGCCGATGCCACCCGCGGCATAAAGATGACAGAAACCCCATAGCCCAGCACAAGTCCGGCCGGAATGCCAACCACACCAAGCAAAAGTGCCTGCCTTCGAACAATGCGCGCAAGCTGACGCTTTGTCGTCCCGACCGTTTTCAGCAGCCCGTAAAAACGGATCTCGTTGCTGACGGAAATGTAAAAGATATTGTAAATGATCAGATAGCCTGACAGCATCACGAGCAGCGCGAGTCCCGCAATCATCAGAACTGTCCCGATATCCACCTGCTCTGTCATATACCCCCAGTTTGAGCCCTCGTGAACCACCGGGCCAAAGCCGCAGCGCTCCTTCAGCTCCTTCATCTGCTCCTCTAAATCCCACACATCCGAAAACCAGAGCGTGGAATTGATGCAGCCGCTCTCATAGGAATATTCCCCGAAATTTTCCGGGTGCTTCTGCCATTCCGGTGCAGTCTCATCCGCATACTCCTTCGACACATATGCCTCACTTGCATACATCGCCTCGTCCTGCTCCCAGAAACCGCACAGCGTAAACGTCTCCTCATACTTTTTCCCGTTCGCCGTAAATTCCAGCGGAACGCGCACGCCAAGCTCGTGGGGCAGGCCGAGGGCATCGAGCACGCCGGTGGATGTGGCAAGATCAAGGCGCTCCTTTGGCAGCTCTCCCGTCGTCGGCGCCGCAAACGACCATTCCGCCGCCTTTTCCTCGGTGTAACGGATTTCCACAAAGCTCTTGTGAAACGCCTCGTTTTCCCCGACTCCCACGATCCGGTTGCAGGAGACGTCCTTTACCTCGGGATCTTTTTTGAGCGTCTCATACTCATCCCTTGTCATATATTTAAATCCGCCGTGCGCCTTTGTCCCCACCTGGCGCATTGTGGCCAGCTGCGTCGATTCGATCATGCTCCCGCCGATCGTAAAAATCGTCGTAAACAGTATCGACGTCAGCGCAATCGCAACGACTGCGATGACATTTCGCGTCCTGCTCTTTTTGATGGAACGCCCCGCGATCAGCGTGAGCACTTTTTTGTTATTCACCCGAAACATTTCTATCACCTGCAATCCTTCCGTCCTCAATGCGGATAATCCTGTCTGCCATCTGCGCAATCTCTTCATTGTGCGTAATCATGACCATCGTCTGCCGAAACCGCTCGCCCGTCGTCTTTAAAAGTCCAAGCACATCCAGGCTCGTTTTGCTGTCGAGATTCCCCGTCGGCTCATCCGCGAGGATAATCGCGGGCTTGCTCGCCAGCGCCCGCGCAATCGCCACGCGCTGCTGCTGCCCGCCGCTGAGTTCACTCGGCAGGCTCTTAATCTTGCCCTTTAATCCAAGAATCTGAATGATGCTTCCCACATGCTCTTTGTCCACGCGGTTCCCGTCGAGCTGGATCGGCAGCACGATATTTTCGTAGACGTTGAGCGTCGGCACGAGGTTGTAGCTCTGAAAAACAAAGCCGATCTTCCTGCGCCGAAAGATCGTCAGCGCATCGTCCTTCAGAGAAAAAATATCCTTTCCCTCCACACGCACCCTGCCCTCCGTCGGGCGGTCCAATCCACCCAGCATGTGCAGAAGCGTCGATTTCCCGCTCCCCGACGTCCCGACGATCGCGGCAAACTCCCCGTCCTCCACCGACAAACTCACGCCGTCAAGCGCCCGCACGGTCGTCTCGCCGCTGCCATAGTATTTTTTCAGATTTTCCGTTTCCAGAATTGCCATGTATCATTTCCCCCTTCTTTCATGGGGCGGGGCCGGCCCCGCCCGCTGCGCCGCCCGCGTGCCGCTGCAGGCGGCTGTTTCCTTTGCGCGGGCGTGCGCATAAAAAATAGCATATGCTTTTTACATATGCTATCATAACAGAAAAATCTGTCCGCAATCTTTCCAGAATCTTACGGTTTTGAAAGAATTGGGGTAATTTTCACCGGACGGTATAAGCCTTTATAAGTCTGCATATCCCTGTTTCTCGCCATTTTGCTGAATTCGCATGAACTGTCGGATTTACATAAATGCTTATAACTTCACGTATCTTTATATGGCAATGGTGTAAAATACACCATTCTAAAGCCCTTCTTCCCATCAATACAATTATCTTTTGGCATAGCAGAACGATATTTTCGCAGATCATGAAGGATATCATATACATCATCCCAACTCTTCAACTGTAATACATTTCATTTCCTTAAACTGTTTCAACTGTTTGTCATTTGTTAAAAACAAATCGCATCCAGACAAACTTGCGACTGCTAATTGTAAAGCGTCCATTCCTTTAAACCCTTTATATTCTGCCCTTATCTGCGCCGCCTTCCTTGCAGTCTCTTGATCAATCTCCACAATTTTCATATCTGTTGTTCTGACAAGACGATTAAACATTTCTATAAACGAATACGCTTTGTTTCTATAAGGAAATACAAAGTACTCTTCCATTGTGATCACAGAAGATACAAATCTCTTATTATTATCATATCCATATTGGAAAAAACTTTTTACTTTTTCATAATATTTGGGATTATTGCTATCCTTCTCGATAAAATATATAAAAGGTGCCGTATCTACAAATGCCTTGTTAAAGTCTATCATTTTCACGCATCTCCCTCATATATTCATCAACATTTTTTCCCCTCTCACTGGGGATAACAAAACTATCCCAATCGATAGGATCCTTTCTTACTTTCTTTTGCGGATAATCCAACAAAGTAACTATAACTTCGGTTCCGTCATATTCCCGTATATCTTCATCATTAATAATAACTGTATTTCCTTGTACAATTCCTTTCACTGCTGCTAACATAATAGAATCTCTCCTTATTTTTTGCTTCTGGCTTATTTTCAGCTAGGTTGCTCTCAATAATAATGCATATCAATATTTATATATTATTACATTCTCTCTTTTATTTCAATCAGTGCCGACAAAAAATTTCCATCGGCACCAGAATACACACTTCACGCTTCTAAATCCGTTCCTATTTTTCCAAAAATCATATTTTCCAGCTCTAACATTACACATCGCATAAATTCCGCAAAGTAATCATCTATAGGCAATATCGGTTCTGTGGTGTAAATCTCGATGGTGCATTCTCTCTAACACGCATAAAATAAGGCTTTTCAGGCTCTTAACAATCTTACGGTTTTGAAAGAATTAGGGTAATTTTCACCGGACGTGATAAGCCTGAATTATAATTTTAAATTTTTGCTCCCTGTCCTGTTGTATTCAGAAAGAAACAGCCCGACAACAGCTAATACTGTTCCGGTTACAGAAAGAAATGTAACCGTTTCTTTCAGAACCAGCATAGACGTTACAATGGTTATGACGGGAACCATGTAAATATACACACTTGTTTTTATTGCACCTAACTCTTTTACTGCGAAATTCCATGTAACAAAGCAAAGCGCAGAAGCCCCTGCCCCTAAATACAAAATATTAAGCAGATATGTCATATTCGCAAAACGTGATAAACCCGGCTTGAAGTCAAAAAAGAACAGCGTTGGTATCATAAACAAAATTCCGTAAAAGAATGTCCTGCGGGTGGATAAAATAACAGGATAACCGAAGCTGCTGATTTTCCTTGTCAATATGGAGTAACAAGCCCAGATAAGGGCAGCAGCGA
>CAMTZV010000139.1 GCA_947086625.1 uncultured bacterium
CGGCTGCAAGGCCAGAGCCGTGGAGTTCAGCACCCTGCAGCGGAGCGCCGCGCATCTGGCTTCCCGTGTCGATGTAAACGAGGCATTTATGGTGGGTGGCGCCGCGGTGAAGGCTGCAGATGAGGGAGATTCCGGAAAGATGGTTGTCATTGTGCGCCAGTCTGACGACCCGTATCAGAGCGCTACGGAGGTGAAGGACGTCCACAAGATCGCCAACGACGAGAAGCTCGTTCCGAGGGAGTGGCTGAACAAGGACGGCGACTATGTGACGCAGGAGTTCATCAGCTATGTGCGCCCGCTCATCCAGGGCGACGTGTCCCCGATCATGGTGGACGGTATTCCGCGCCACTTATACAAGCCGGATGAGCTGTAAGACGGATAAATCCCCGGGGCAGGGGAGAAGCATTTGAGATATGGAATGATCCGGTAGAGGAGGGCAGATCCAATGGCGGCGGACGCTTCAAATTATAAACTGATTGCAAACAACAAAAAGGCAAGGCACGACTACTTTCTGGAGGAGTGCTTTGAGGCGGGCGTGGAGCTGCACGGCACGGAGGTCAAATCGCTGCGGCAGGGAAATTGCAGCATCAAGGAGGCGTTCGTCCACATCGAGAACGGCGAGGTCATCGTCTACGGGATGCACATCAGCCCCTACGAGAAGGGCAATATCTTTAACAAGGATCCGATGCGCCCGAAGCGGCTGCTTTTGCACAAAAAGGAGATCATGCGCCTGCTCGGAAAGATTAAGGAAAAGGGCTACACGCTCGTCCCGGTGCGCGTCTATTTCAAGGGCAGCCTTGTGAAGGTGGAGATCGCCCTGGCGCGCGGCAAAAAGCTTTACGACAAGCGCCAGGACATTGCGAAAAAGGACGCGCGCCGCGAGGCGCAGCGTGAATTTAAGGTGCGAAACCTCATGTGACCGGATTGACGGACACCGCTCTGCTTAAAAAGAAGTACTTTTTGACGGGAAAGAAGTATGCGGTGCATAAAATTAGGTATGGCATTTAAAAGAATAAGTGATACAATACTTTATTATCAGAAAAGGCAGGAATGCAAACGAAGGGGTTTGCCGCAGAAGCGGCAGGCCCCTCATTTTTTATGCGCAGGCCCGCATAGAGAAATTTGCTGCTAAAGCAGCATGCGGGCGTGCTCGCAGGAGCGCATGGAACGGACTGCCTTGGAGGGAGGTTGTATGTTATGAAGGAACTCGTTATTATCATTCGCCCGGAAAAGCTTGAGAAGGTAAAGCAGATTTTGGACGAGGTGAACTGCGGAGGCATGACGATCTCTACGGTTATGGGCTGCGGGACGCAGAAGGGCATGACCGAGGAGAGCGGCGTCAATACGATCAGGGGCTTTCACGTAAATATCAATCTGCTGCCCAAAATCCGGGTCGAGGTCGTCGTGCCGGATAAGATCGTGGAGGATATCATCACGGAGATCCGCGACCGGGTCGCGACCGGGCATGTGGGCGACGGCAAAATTTTTATCCGCAAAATCGAGGACGCCGTGCGTATCCGCACCGGGGAGCGCGGCAGAAAGGCGTTGTAGGTGGGCACATGGAGAGAGAAAAGGTAATCGTGGAGCTGAAAAATGTGAATAAGGTTTACGGCGGCTCCAACCACGTCGTCAGAGACCTGAATCTGGAGGTCTATGAGGGGGAGTTTTTGACGCTGCTTGGCTCCTCCGGCTGCGGAAAAACGACGACGCTGCGGATGATCGCGGGATTTGAGGAGCCGACGGGCGGAACGATCACGGTGGAGGGCGAATCCGTCAGCGAGAAGGAGCCGTTCGAGCGCGACGTCAACACAGTGTTTCAGAGCTATGCGCTCTTTCCGCATATGACGGTATTTGACAACGTCGCCTATGGGCTTCGGATGAAAAAGACCGCAAAGGGCGAGATCAAAGAGCGCGTCATGCACATGCTCGAGCTTGTGCAGCTCGGCGGCTTCGAGCGGCGCTATCCGTCCCAGCTCTCCGGCGGGCAGAAGCAGCGCGTGGCGATCGCGCGGGCGCTCATCAACCGGCCGAAGGTGCTGCTTTTGGATGAGCCGCTGGGAGCGCTGGACTTAAAGCTTCGCAAGCAGATGCAGATGGAGTTAAAAAGGCTGCAGCGCAAGCTGAATATTACGTTCATTTATGTCACGCACGACCAGGAGGAGGCGCTCACAATGAGCGACCGCATCGCGATCATGAACGAGGGCGTTTTAGAGCAGGTTGGGACACCGACGGAGATTTACGAGGCGCCGGCCACGCGGTTTGTGGCGACCTTTATCGGGGAGACAAACCTGTTTGAGGGCTGCGTAAAGGAGACGTCCGCGCACCATGTGAGCGTCGTCGTCGAGTCCGGCGAGCTGCGCTGCCGTGCGCAGGGCTTTGAAAAGGGTGAGATGGTCGCCATATCGGTGCGGCCCGAGCGGATGAAATATTCCGCCGAGCCCGTCGAGGGCTACAGCGTGCGCGCAAGGGTGAAGGAGACGGTGTACGTTGGCTCGGTTTTAAAGGCGATCGTCGTCCTGCCAAACGGAAACGAGATCAAGATCGAGCGGCTCGCAGGGCAGAAGCTTCCGCCGGACGGCGAGGTGTATATCTACTGGGACAATGGCGACGGGAAGCTTCTCCATCTGATGGATCAGGTGTTTTACCGGACGATCGAGAGCGTAAAGCTCGCGTAGGAGAACGGTAAAACAGAGAGGAGGGAATTTTATGACGCGCAGGACATTTCGTGGAAAGGTACTTCCCGCGGGGCTGACGATAGGCCCGGTAACGCTCTGGCTTGTGTTTTTTGTGGCGGTTCCGCTGCTGTATGCGCTTGTGATGAGCGTTTGCTCCATCGACGGAAGCTACAATATTGTCTACCGGTTCACCGCGGAAAATTACCGCAGGCTGCTGGATGCGAGCTACATGCAGATTTACGGCCAGTCGATCTTCATTGCTTTTTTGACGACTATTATCTGCATCGTGCTCGCTTATCCGTTTTCGTTTTTGATCGCGCGGGCGGCTGGGAGGAAAAAGGCGCTTTTGTACATGCTTGTCATCATTCCGTTCTGGACAAATTCGCTCATCCGTATCTACGGGTGGAAAACGTTTCTGGGGACGGGCGGATGGCTCAATGAGGCGCTGCTTGCGCTGCATGTAATCAATGCTCCGGTTGATTTTCTCTTCACGCGCGCTGCGACGGTGCTCGGCATGGTGTACTGCCTGTTTCCGTTTATGGTGCTCCCGCTCTACACCTCGATCGAAAAGCTGGATGGGACGCTGCTCGAGGCTTCCGCGGATCTGGGTGCGACGCGGGCGGCGACGTTCGCGAGGGTCGTCCTTCCGCTCACGGCGGGCGGCATTTTCTCCGGCTCGATCATGGTGTTTATCCCGTGCCTTGGGTACTTTTTCGTGTCGAATATTTTGGGCGGAGGCAATTCGGACGTCATCGGAAATCTGATCGAGCGGCAGTTCGGAAAGGGGAATAACTGGCCGCTTGGCGCGGCGCTCTCCATCGTGCTGATCGCGATCACGCTGCTTCTTGTAAAGCTGTACCAGAGATGCGGCGGCGACATGGAAAGCTTTGGCGCATAGGAGAAAGGAGACATGCTTATGAAAAGGAACACGCGGGCGGCCGCCGGAAGGGGCGTTGGCATTTTATACTGCACGCTCATCTATCTGTTTTTGTTTTTGCCGATCACGGTCGTCGTGTCAAACTCGTTTAATGCTTCCACGAGCAAGCCGTATCTGACGTGGAAGGGCTTTACGCTCGCATGGTACGGCAGGATATTTGAGAACGGCCCGCTTTTGGAGTCGTTCGGAAACACAATCCTGCTTGCCGTCATCAGCACGCTGCTGGCGACGGTCGTCGGAACGCTTGCGGCGGTGGGAATGTACCGGTACAAATTTCGAGGGAAATCGGCGATCGACGCGCTGCTCTACATACCGGTCGTCATCCCGGAGATTGTGCTGGGAATCTCGCTGCTGACGTTGTTCGCGAATGTGCGCATCCAAAGGGGGATGATAAGCCTGATTCTGGCGCACACGACGTTTTCGATTCCCTACGTGATTTTCAACGTGCGGGCAAGGCTTGACGGCTACGACAGCTCCATTGAGGAGGCGTCGATGGATCTGGGAGCGGGGCGGCTGCAAACGTTTTTGCATATTACGCTGCCGGTGCTCGCCCCCGGGATCGGAGGCGGCGCGCTGCTTGCATTTACGCTGTCGCTGGATGACGTGATCGTGAGCTATTTCACGAACGGGCAGACGATGACGTTTCCGCTGAAGGTGTGGGCGAGCATCAAGAGCGGAGTTGCGCCGGACGTCAACGCGCTCTCAACGCTTATCCTGCTCGGGACGATCGCGCTTGTCGTGCTGACGCAGAGCGGGATCGTGAAGAAAAAAAGAGGATGAGAAAAAGAAAACCAGGAGGAAAAGGAGAGAGATTATGAAGAAGTGGAAAAGAATTGCAGGAATCGTCTGCGCGGCGGCGCTTTCGCTGTCGCTTGCCGGCTGCGGGGGCAGCGCAAAGGCCGAAAACGGGGAACTGAATCTGTATATCTGGACGGAGTACGTCGCGGAGGACGTCATCGGCCGCTTTGAGGACGAGACGGGGATCAAGGTGAACGTCTCCTATTATTCGAGCAACGAGGATCTTCTTGCGAAGCTTAAGGCGGAGGACGAGGGAGCGTTTGATATCATCCAGCCGAGCGATTATATGGTTGCGGATCTGATCTCGCAGGGAATGTTAGAGCAGGTGGACACCGGAAAGCTCTCCAATTTTGGCAACATCGCAAGCCAGTATAAAGACCCGGCCTACGATCCGGGCAACAAATATTCCGTGCCATATCTGGGCGGCGTGGCGGGCATCGCGGTGAACACGGCAAACGTCGATACGCCGGTCGGCTCCTACGCGGATCTCTTTGCCCCGGAATTTCAGGACAACATCGTTGTGCTCGACGATTTCAGGGCCGTCATCGGCATTACGGAGCGCAGCATGGGCCTGTCCATGAACGAGTCCGACCCCGCGAAGCTTGCGGACGTGAAGAATAAGCTGCTCACATTGAAGGATAACATCAAGCTCTACGACAGCGACAGCCCCAAGTCAGCGCTCATTAGCGGGGAGTGCGATCTGGCGGTCTGCTGGGCGGCGGAGATCGCGCTTGCGATGGAGGAAAACCCTGACATCAAAATTGTCTTCCCGTCCGACGGCGCGTATGTGTTTATCGATAACTGGTGCATTCCAAAGGGCGCGAAAAACGTTGAGAATGCTTATCGATGGATCGATTTTATTCTGGATGCGGACAACATGGCCGAGTCGCTGCAGGTGTATCCGTACATGTGCTGCAACGAAGCGGCGGTTGAGAAGATGGATGAGAGCTATACCGGAAACGAGGCAAAGAACGTGCCCGCAGAGGCGATCGAGAGCGGGGAGTTTCTCTCAAACCTCGACCCGGATACGCTTGCGGTCTACAACGATATGTGGAACGAGCTGA